>JAQULX010000111.1 GCA_028718465.1 Dehalococcoidales bacterium
CTGATAAAAGAACTGGAGGCGAGGGGAGCGCACTACCGTATACATGATCCTTTCATCCAGGAAGATGCGGGATATATTATCGAATCCGATATGGAGAGGGCTTTGAAAGACGCGGACGCGGTGGTGCTGATGACCAAACACGACCAGTATAAGACGATCAGCCCTCAAAAATTAAAGGAACTTTTAAAAACCAGAGTGATTGTCGACGGCAGAAACGCATTCGATGCGGATGCTTTCATACCCGAGGGTTTCATTTTCCGGGGAATCGGCAAAGGCAATTTAAACAGGCCCGCTGTACCTGGACGACCTCCAGAGGCAGATGAACAGAGAGACCGGGTAATCCGGTCGCCCATCCTCGTTCTTGTACCCTTAGTTGATTGTGATGGGAAGTGGGGAGATGAGGGAGCCGGGAATCTATTTCAGGCCAGGGAATATCAAATAAGGAGTACGGGTTTGGCAACAGTTATTGAAACCAGGATTAGCAACAGAACAGCCATAATCGGCATTATGGGACTCGGTTATGTCGGCTTGCCGCTGGCAGTAACCTTCGCCGAGACCGGCTTCGATGTTATCGGGTATGATGTCCATTCTCAAAAGATTGAATCTCTCAGTAAAGGCATCTCCTACGTCGAAGACGTTGACAATGAGAGATTAGCCACCGTTATCAATACTCATACCTTTACGGCCACCAATGATATCAGTCGATTAAAGGAAGCCGATGCGGTCTGTATCTGCGTGCCAACTCCGCTGACAAAACTAAAGGACCCTGTCGTATCATTCATAACCGGCGCCGCCGAAGACCTGTCCCGGATCTTGCGCAAGGGCCAGTTAATCATTCTAGAAAGTACAACCTACCCCGGCACCACCCGGGAAGTAGTTCTCCCCATTCTGGAACAGTCCGGTTTAAAGGCCGGACAGGACTTCTACCTGGTTTTTTCACCAGAGAGAGTAGACCCTACGAATAAAAAATATACTATTAAAAACACTCCCAAGCTGGTAGGAGGATACGATCCTGTATCGACTGCTCTGGCATGCCAGTTATACAGCCAGATAGTGGAGCAGGTCGTTCCCGTGTCCTCGATGGAGGCAGCCGAGACAACCAAACTGTTCGAAAACTGCTTCCGGCTGGTCAATATTGCTTATGTCAATGAATTCGCCGAGCTATGTGAAAAAATCGGCGTCAGCATCTGGGAAATAATTGATAACGCCAAAACAAAACCATTCGGATATATGCCGTTTTATCCGGGGCCGGGAATAGGGGGACACTGCATCCCGGTGAATCCGTATTATCTATTCTGTAAAGCCCGTGAGTACGATTTCCATATCCGTTTCCTGGAATTAGCCACCGGGGTAAACGAGCAAATGCCCTATCAGGTGGTTTCCAAGATTATCGAAGCTTTAAGCTGCAACGGCAAGAGCGTCAGGGAATCAGGCATATTCGTACTCGGGGCTTCTTATAAAAAAGATGTCGGAGATATGCGGGGGTCCCCATCGCTGAAGCTTATTGAATTGCTGCTCAGTAAAGGAGCGGCAGTCACCTACAACGACCCCTTTGTTAATCATATCGAGGTGTCGGGCCGCCTCTTGATCAGCGAGGAGATTTCCCCGGAAAAATTATCCGCAGCCGATTGTATAGTTATCGCCACCGACCACAGCCAGTATGATTACCAGTCCATTGTCGATAACGGCAAGATTATATTCGATACCCGGGGAATCACCAGGAAAACGATTAACGGGTGTCATAACGTGATCAGGCTTGGAGAAGGGGCCCCCAGAGGACACGTGGTATTTAATTCACCGCTGTCAATTTATTAACCGGCGGCCGGGATTAAAACACACGGGCAATCAATCGCGAATCAGGAGGAGTCAACTACAAAATTAATGGACCGGAACAGACACAAAAATGTATAAGAAATACGCTATTGGGATAGTAGTCCTGTGTTATGATGTCGAACCATTCATCAGCGGAGTGATTGAGGAATTACCGGAATTTGTCGACCGAATATATGTCATAGATGATTGCAGCAAAGATAATACTTATCAGGTTGTATCCGGATTAAAAAATCCGAAAGTGGCATTAATCCGGCATGAGACCAATCTGGGGCCGGGGGCCGGTCTGAGGACCGGTTATAAAGCGGCCCTGGCGGACGGGACCGATATCGTAATCAAAATAGACGGCGACGGGCAAATGCCGGTGGAGCAGATAGAAGACATGATCAGCCCGATTATGGAGAAGAAGGCTGATTATATCAAGGGAAACCGGTTGCAAAGCGATCCCGGCAGGCACGGAATGCCGAGGTTCCGCATGGTGGGCAATCATTTGCTGACCTGGCTGACCCGCATTGAAAGCGGATACTGGCATATCTCTGATTCGCAAAACGGGTTTACCGCTATTTCAAGAGAGGCTCTGGCTGCGATAGACCTGGATTTCTGCTCTTACTATGGATATTTGAACGATATTCTAGCCCGGTTGAATATATACAACTTTAAAGTTCTGGATATATCCATGCCTGCCAAATACGGCAAGGAAAAATCGAAAATCAAATATGCGCGTTTTATCCCCAGGGTATCGCTGATTCTGTTAAGGATTTTCTTATGGAGGCTGAGGGTCAAATATTTAAGGTTTCCATCCGGTAAAAACAACCGGATGATAGGTGAACAACGAATTGCCAAAGGACAAGACTAATGGGACATAACGGAATGAGAGTACTTTTTTTAATCAATACGCCCGGACAGGCTTACACCTGGCGTTACTGCATCGAGCATTTGAAAAAGAACGGCCACGAAGTGGTCCTGCTGGCCCGCAACCAGGGGCCGACTCTGGGCATTCTTGATTCTTTCGGATTCAGGTATATACCTTTTAGACCAGTCAACCAGAAGCTCCTGAGACCACTGGAACTGGCGGTACATCTCCAGAAAGGCATCGAAGCTAACCTGAAAAACCATCCCGATGTTATCGTCGGCTTTGGCATAGATGCATCGTTTCTGGGCAAGCTGATTAATAAAGATTCTATCGTTTTTACGGATAGCGAACATGTCCGCATGCAAAACGCCCTCATTAAAATGACCGCCGATACTATCATCACCCCGGACTGTTTCATGGGCGACCTGGGAAAGAGGCATATCCGCGTCAACGGCTATAAGGAACTGGCTTACCTTCATCCCAATCATTTCACTCCCGATCCGGCCATATTTGATGAGCTTAAAATAGAGAGGGGAGCAAAATACATTGTGGTACGCTTCAACGCCCTCACCGCTTTTCATGATGTAAACAGGCGCGGTTTCGGCACCGAGGACAAGTATATCCTGGTAAAAGAACTCCTGAAATACGGGAAAGTCTTCATCTCTGCTGAGGGGAAATTACCGGACGATCTGGCAGAGTACCGGATTCCTATCGCGCCGCAAAGGATACATCATGCGCTTCATTTCGCTCAGATGTTTGTCAGCGATACCGGGACCATGAACACCGAATCGGCAGTACTGGGGACCCAGGGAGTTTTATGCTTTTCCCGGCCCCAGGAATTCGGCAATTTCATTGAGCTGGAGCATAAGTACGGACTAGTCTACTGCTTCGATGATCCGGCCAAAGCGATTGCCAGAGCCCTGGAGCTGATTAAACAGCCGGACTTGAAAGAACGCTGCGCCCGCCAGCGGCGGCAGCTCCTGACCGACAAAACGGATGTGGCCGGTTTCATGGTGGACTTCATCGAACACTATCCGGAAAGTTTGAAGAGGTTGTACCGTTCTCCAATCAAGACTTGAAGCAGCCTTCTTTAAACTGCCGGACCGGCTGGTAAGAATAATCGGGGGATTGAAGAAACTGCCTCGCTGGACTTGTTAAACCCGGCATAATGCCAGTTTTCATGGCACATGAACATAGAAAAAGGAATACGTTTATCTCTCACCTTAATCATCCCCCCAGGCTATCCGTCACTCATAAGTCTGGAGCGAGGTCAAGGAAAAGGAATAATTGAACGTAAATATAATTCGGGTGAGTGGGGAAAGAATTTTTTATATTCATCTTTTTCGTAGTGCCGTATCAGCAATGCTGTAAGAAAAAACAAAGGAGACCGGTTATGTCAGCACTCTTCCAGCTCAACAGTCTTCGGGAATATCCATCCTTAAAAGCAATATTGTATTACAGTTCTCAGGACTTGCATGCGCAGTACGGGCTGAGGCATTTTCTGAATAAATATAATTTTGCAGCGGCCGACAACCCTCAGAATGCCGATGTTTGTATCGGCTACTCCGCTTCCGAAGGCCTCGGATCAAAAACTCAAATATTATTAAGCTCTACAGCTAAAGATGGCTGCTGTTTTTTACGATTCGAAGACAAAGTGATTCCATTTTTCAAACAGCCTGTGAAAACTGATAGCGGCCGGTATTTAGTCATGGCGGAAGACCATAATCAGCCTTATCCGTGCATCACCATATCTGATAAAAAGATAAACATCGGTTTTGATATCTTTGCAGAAACCGGGCGGACTCTGGCGGGTTGCTATGATGCGCTTTTTCTGAAAAACGATAAGCCGGGAAAGTACCTTAAAGCCACTCCGATAGTAGATGTACTTGAGGAGATCTTATTCTCTGCCATCAGGAGGCTAAGACCGGACCTATGTCCCAATCCGGGCTTCTCCTGGCCTGACGGACATCAATTCGCCATGGTACTCACTCACGATGTTGACCGGATATACAAGACACATCAATACCTGCGTTCAATCCTCAGTTCTTCGGTCAAAGCCGACCTATCCGGCCTGAGCTATCATACCGCCAATCTGCTTTTTAAACACGGCCGGAATAATCCCTTCTGGACATTTGATTCCGTGTGCTCTCTGGAAGACTCCCTGGGGGTCAAATCCACCTTTTTCTTCCTACAGGAAACCGGCAGGGTCAACCCTTTTAATCCGAAATCATGGGGTATCTATCACGGCCGTTATGATATCAGAAAAAGCGCCGTCAAAAACACCATTTGCAGGCTGGATGAACAGGGATATGAGATCGGTGTCCACGGTTCCTATCGTTCCTATAAGAACCCTGTTCTCCTCAAGAAAGAAAAAAGCTTGATGGAATCCATCACCGGCAGCGAGGCTGCCGGTATCCGGCAGCATTTTCTGAACTATGATCGTGATGTCACACCGTCTTTACACCATATCTGCGGATTTAAATATGACACCTCTATCGGATTCAGGCCCGGTCAGGGAATGGGCTTCCGCAGAGGCACCAGCTTTCCTTTCCCGATAATGTCGTCCGACGGGAGAGAGCTTCCGGTACTGGAATTGCCCCTGATCATCATGGACACAGCTATCGGCCCGGCAGCAGCCGGAGAGGAATGCTTCGATCTGATGCGGCAGGTAGAAAAGTATCGCGGAGTATTCACTGTCCTATGGCATCAGAACACCTTAAATAAAAAGGAATTTCCTTTTCTGTCCGGTCTTTATGAAACCCTGATAATGGAAGCCAGGAAACGAGGCGCCTGGATCGCGACAGCCAGGGAGGTCTATCACTGGATTACTGCACAAGATCAGTTTACGGATACATGTCAAGAAAATTACAAGCCGGGGAGTAAATCCCCGTCCCATATGGAGTAGACTCATAAGTGTGGGAGGAGAGTCCTTTATGCGTTTGGAGATCATGGGACAGACCGACGCCGGCGTCTGGGATGATCTGGTCCAAAAATCTGTAAATGGCAGCTTGTATCATACCTGGAAATGGCTCAACATCCTGGAAAAGCATTCGGATACCAGGTTGTTCCCTCTGGTGTTTTTTGATACCAGAGAGAATAAACCCTTCGGCGCGGTCCCTCTTTTCTACCGGGAAAAATTGGGCATGAGAATGGTTTTCTCTCCTCCTCCCGGAAGTTCGGTCAGGCTGGGACCGGTCTTGATGGATAAAGGCTACAAGCAGCACAAGTTCGAACTGGCTTATCTGGATTTTCAGGAGCATGTCGAAAGTTTTATCAAGAATCTGAAATCTAACTATACCCTGATTACTACCAATCCGGGACTGTCCGACATCCGGCCATTCTCCTGGGCTGGTTACCAGGTCTCGCCCTTATACACCTATAAACTTGATCTGGAGCAGGGAGAAGAGACTCTCTGGAAAAACTTAAGCAGCTCACTCAGATGGGAAATCAAGCAAGCTCAAAAAAATGGCCTCAGCACTATCGAATGCCGGGACAACACCGGTATAAATTACATTCATGATTCATTACACAGGCGTTATCAGGACCAGCGTTTAAATCTCAATGACCGTAAAGATTACCTCCTGGACCTGTTTAAAGCATTCAGCCCTTCCGCTTTAAAGGTCTGTCTTGCCATGCGCGACGATAAAATCGTGAATGCTACAATGTATATTCTGTATAAAAATACAGTTACCGGCCTGATCGGAGGGGCGCGAAACATGTCTCATGATCTGGAAGCCTCGCATTACCTCGATTGGGAAGTCATTACTCATGCGATCCGTAACGGTTACAAATGGTACGAAGAATTCGGCGCCAATACCCGTCATTTGTGCAATTCCAAATCAAAATATAACCCCAAACCAGTGCTCTATTATCAAATACGGAAATCCGGCCTGCTCGGCGCCTGGGCGGAAAAAGGATACAGGCTGCTAAAAAGAAAAATAATCTAAATATATTACAAGAGGTCCAATATGGAAATGGAGATCCCGACCAGCAAAAAAACCAGTGATTTGTTTCCCTATTTTCTACTGCTGTTGGCGGCTCTGGGGATCGGCGTTACACTTTTATTAAAGCGGACAGACCTTACCTACGCCAGCCTGACGATAGTGATACCGATGGTACTGGCTGCCCTGGTTTTAATAATAAACCGGCGCGCCGGGAGCGCCGCTGCGGCGCTGCCGGCTGCCGAAAGGATTCTTTTTCCTCACCTGTTCCTGATCAACTGCCTTATTTTTATAATCAGCCTGATCACCCTGGTGATATTTCCGACCAGGCCTTTGATTTATTTCATTCTCATGTCGGTCTTTTCCGGTCTTATTTTGCTGCAAATATTGTCCCGGAGGCCGGACTGGACGAATGGGGTGATCCTGTGTGAGATTGTATTTTTGTCCCTGAACCTGCTGTGGGGAGTGACGCTGAAATATCCGCTGTATTTCCTGGACACCGATTCCATGGGGCACCTGCAATTAATCAGGAGCATTGTTGATACCGCACATGTAGAATCTTACTTGATTACTTACCAGTACTATCCCCTGTATCACATATTTACCGCCATGGGGATCGAGATCACGGATATGCCTGCCAGGACTGCCCTGTTCGTGCTGATGGGGCTAGCCTGGCAAACGGGAATAATTTTTGCCTACTTGATTTTCAGAGATTTAACGAATTCAGGCAGACTGGCTCTGATTGCCTGTCTGATATTCGCCTCCAGTTCTCAAATCATATTTTACGGAAGCTATTCCATAGCCAGGTCTCTGGCATTTGTCTTTCTGATGTGCTGGCTTTATCTAATATTCGGCAAAGCGACCAAAGACGGGAGGTACTTCTTTCTATCGCTTATCGCCATGACGGCAATGATAGTAACTCATCATATAAATGTTTTACTGGTGTTGCCGATACTGCTCCTGGTCTATTTATGCCAGGTGATTTTTAAAAGATACCGTCCGGCGACGCTTGTTCAACCCCTATTCATTTTTCTGGTAATGATAGCTAGCCTTTCCTACCTGATGTGGGTCGCAACTGATATGACCGGCTCGATTCTGCCCGGCACCATCCGCAGTCTAATAGTAACCGAAACTTCCCTGGCAGAAGATTATACCAGCGGATATGGTCTTTCCGTGATAGTAGGCGCCCTCTACCATTCATTTGTGCTGCTGCTGTGTCTTCTGGGCATGAAAATATTTTTGAATTCAAGCCACCCGTCAGATTTCCAAAAAAGAGCGGGCATTTTTGCCTTTGCGGCATTTCCACTCCTGATATTTTACATACCGGGAATAATCTACATACTCCCGCTGTCGGAGGTGGTCTTCGCTCAAAGATTGCAGTTGATAGTCACTCCTTTTATCGCTTTCTTAACAGCTTTCGGCATTGTTTATCTGGTGAGATGGAG
>JAQULX010000112.1 GCA_028718465.1 Dehalococcoidales bacterium
TGCTTCGATACCGACTGCAGGTATAGTTTGGCGTTGGTTGACATATTTGAGAATGGCGGTGACCCCGTCCAGTTATGATCCAGGGCTCTCTTGTTCGCCTCGGCCGCCCACTCACTTTGAATGTTTAAAACATGGGCTTCGCTTTCTTCCATGTCTATCTGCCTGCCGGGCTCGGGCAAACGATACTGAGAGAACCCGTACACTATCGCATTATGGATGTCCAGTAAAACATTCCATGGTTCCAGAGCCCCGATCTCTCTATACTGGTAGTCCCTGTATACCCTGGTTTCGATATGTTTCATTGGGTGATTCTCTTGGTTTGTTCCGGGCACAGTTTCTCCGGTGGGAAAGGTGAGATCTGCGGCTCGGGAGCGACCCTGGGGGTCGGCTTCACCGTGGGTTTGACCGGGGTCTTTGCCGGAATATCAATTGTGACTGGCATGGCTAACCTCCTCTTCCAAATTCAACCTCTTGCCCAGATAGGCTTCATAAAGCTTCCTCTTTAATGAGAAGCCGACATCTTCCTTGCCGAAACGGAAAGTAATGGGAAGAATGGCCAGTAACCATTTCATCTCCTCTTCCAGTAGCTCCAGTTCCCCACTGCCATCAATGATGATGCGGCCAGCCTGGGCTCGCATCTGCTGCACATCCGGCTTCATCAGGTATTCCAGGTAGTCCGGGCTGTAGGTATGCATGGTTAGCACCCAGTCCAGAAGCATTGCCTCCTGGGCTTCGGCCGGCACTCTGTATCCTTCCATCATCTCTTCTCCCTCCCTGTACTTCCTTGTTTCTCACCCTCTTCAAGTTTGCATCTAAAGAATAGATTAATACTTCTCCAGTCCCAAATCATCCATTAAAGTGCTAATTCTCAATCGGGCATACTACTTAGAAAATATAAAAGAGCCCGCAGGAAGGCTCCTTAATATTGCCATATGCTCAGGTACAGAGGTTCCTATTCAGGCCAGTTCAGGTTCATAATAGACAGGAGCCCCCAGCGTTTTAAAATCCACATTCACAAAAATTCTTTCACCATCTCCATCCAGCACTCTCATCTCATCGTTCTGTTTCGGGTCATTCAGCACATGCTCAAAATGGGCTGTATAGCTGGACTTGACCGCTTCCACGGGCACCTCGTGGGCGATAAATTTCCCGTAGGCGCTCAACCTGTTTAATAGCTCTGGCTGCCGTACAGAATCATATTTGGACAGGACTAATATCGGGCCTGTGTGGGTGAATACCAGAAATGATCTCATGTCTTTCCTCCTTCGGCATTTATCAATTCTTTCGCAGTACCTGCGGTTTTACCTGTTTCTGAAGACCATTTGCGAATTCCTGAATTCCTTGCCGGATGTCAGTCTCTGTTTCACTCTCGTGTATATCCCACTATATATAAGTATACAAAACTTGTTACATTACGTTACGTCTTAAGTAAATTATAATCTAAAAGGACAATGAGCCGGGGCCGGCTGAGCCCCGGCCGAGCAGAACCCGGTCATCTAATCCACTTGCGCAGGCCGTGGGCGACCCGTCCCCGGCTTTACCAGAGGCATAAGGTGAGCTATTACCTCAGAATTGCAATATCAGATGTGCAATCAGAAAATATATCCCCAGCCCAAATACATCCATTATGGTGGTGATAACCGGAGCTGAAACCAGGGCCGGGTCTATCTTGATCATACGGAAAATAAAGGGCAAGGCGCCGCCAACAAGAGTAGCCATTATCGAAATCGCTATCAGGCTGATGCTTACAACCAGCGCCACCTGAAGGTCCCGGCCCAGGAAATAAGCCCACAAAAGCACCACCAGGCCCAGAGCTATCCCCAGCACCACCCCCACCCTGGCCTCCCGCAGCACAATCGAAAGGTAACGCCGAGCGCTGATTTCCCCTGTGGCCAGGCCGCGTATCACCACCGTGGCAGACTGGGCGCCCACATTGCCGCCGGTCCCGATCAGCAAAGGTATGAAAGCGGCCATAATTACGATCTCTCCCAGCAATCTTTCCTGACCGGCAATCAGAGTCCCGGTAATAGTATTAACCAGTATCAGCAGGAAAAGCCAGACGATGCGTCTCCGGGCTACTCCCAGAATCCGGGCGGAAAAATAACCCCTCTCGGTACCCGGCACTGCACCGAAGCGGTAGATATCTTCAGTAGCTTCTTCCTCAACGATATCGACTACATCTTCCAGGGTGACTATTCCTACCAGGCGTCTTTCATTGTCTACTACCGAAACGGCCGGTAATTCCTCATCACGCAGTATCCTGGCCACTTCCTCCTGATGGGTATTCGTAAAAACAATTTTGGGGTCCAGTTTGACAATATCGGATATATAAATATTCGGGCTGGTCAGAACCAGGTCTTTTAATGAGACTGTCCCTAACAGGTGCCGTTCATTATCAATCACATACAACTCATAAATGGTCTCTCCTTTTACGGACAGCTGACGGATGCGCTCCAGGGCCTGCTCGACATTCATCTCAGAGCGCAGGTCTACGAAGTCAGGGTTCATCACCCTTCCTGCGGTACCGTCCTCATAGCCCAGCAGCGTCAGGGTGATCTGGCGCTCCTCCGGAGAAAGCAGCCGCAGTAACCGGCGGGCGACTACTGCCGGGACCTCTTCCAGCAGGTCTGCCCGTTCATCCGGCTCCATCTCCTCAAGAATGGCCCTGGCATTAGCGCCGGTAAAGCTTTCCAGCAGCGAATGCTGGTTTTGCACATCCAGATCATCGAATATCTGGACTGCCAGGTCTTTTGGTAGCAGCCTGAAAGCCGTGACCAGTTGTTCTGCCGGTAATTCCTCCATTAGCCGCACGATGTCAGAGACATCAAACCTTACTATCTCCTGGCGGAAGGCCCGAAACTGCTTGTTATCTAATAAATCCCGAAGTCTTTCCTGGTCCATAAAACACTCTCAAATTATCTTTCGATAGAATTTTCCGTATCGCCCGGCTATCGGTCCTTCAGGAATCGCCGGCCGCTTTGCTTGGTCCCTATTTCCATTTTAACCCTACCGGAGAACAGTTCTTCTTTTTTCCCTGCGTGCATGCCTGAATTTCGTTGGCCGCAGGTTATATAATACCATGTACCCTTTGGATATCCTAAGGGTCTCCGGGTGGGGGGACTTGATGCCCTGTAGTGACCTCCTCACCTGGGATGCTCCACTCCACTCCGGTATCGCTGGATTTCCGCTGCAATGTAAACTTTACTGCAAATCATATATTATTAATATATGAATGAACAGCTAATCATCACCCATCCCGGCGGCGCTCACTTTGACGATGTTACTGCTGTCAGCCTGGTGCTGGCAACCCATTCCCGGGCCCGCTTTAGTATTGAACGCAGGGAACCTTCCCCGGCAGAACTGGATAACCCCGCCATATGGGTAATAGACACCGGCAGCCGGCATGAGCCCGAGAAACGCAATTTCGATCATCATCAATCGCTGGACTGTCCGGCTGGATTTGTCCTGGTGGCTGATTATCTGGGACTGGCGGAAACTCTATCCGTCCTGCCTTGGTGGAATTTCAAGGACAGCGTCGACCGTTTTGGTCCGGTCATTTCTTCTCAAAAATTCCAGGCGGGCGACGATCTGGTAAACCGTAACCCCTGTGAAGACTGGCTGACCGACTTTTTTGCCTCCGACCCCCGGGCATCGCTCCCGCTGCTTAAATCGTTCGGCTCCTATATTATCAGCAACGCCCGGAGCCTCAAAAGACAAATCGATGTACTGAGAAAAAGCCGCCGCATTACCATCGCGGGCATTCCAGCTGTCATCGGAGAGACCAGAGAATCCTCAGGACTGGAAGAGTTTCGCCGCCTGGAAGCCAATCCGCCCGGCATCGTGATTTCTCTGGACCGGCGTGGCGATGGCTGGCGGCTTTATCGCTATGATGGGATTCCTGTCGACTTCTCCCTCATCGCTGACCGCCCCGAAATCGAGTTCGCTCATAAAAATGGTTTCATGGCCAAGACTAAAGAGCGGATTCCTGAAGACAGGTTGATCGATCTTGTCAGTCAGGCTGTGACTGGTTAGCTATTCTTCTTACTAAAGTACTCTCAGGTTATAATACTATCCGCATATTGATTTCACCCTGGATCAGATTGACAATAAAAAGTCCTGGGCTTGAATTTAATATCAGAGGGGACGGCAAAAGTGATGCGGAAAAGCGATACCGGAAATCTCAGACAATACGAAACCTGGTATGAATTTAAAAAAGAGCTTGAGACGATTCTCTGGTGTTATCTGGCCAACGATATCTGGTTGCAAATAAAGCCTCAAAAACCTCTGCCCTGGAATGAATCTGATCTGAAATCGTCTATAATATCATTATCGGATTAGTAAAGTTTATTCTATCCTCGCTGAAATATAGATCGACCTCAAGTCTTTTTCAGACTTTTAAAGTATTTATTATGAGGGAGCTTCCAGATCATTCAGTCGCCACATTATTTCCCAGAACTGGGTTATCAGGTCTTTGTTAGCCGTCCCGATATAAGCCGCGATTTTCTCATCCAGGAAGTCTCCCAGTTTGAGCCTCCAGGCAATTAGCTGACCGTTCTCCGGTTTGGCTTTTCCATTTTCCCATTTATTAAGCAGGTTTTCTGATATTCCAACGGAGCTCGCTATCTGGGACACAGGAATCCCTATTTTCTGGCGTGCTTTAGCCAGTGACGCCTGGTCTCCTCTTCTGATCAGCCCGACCACACACTCAATATCTTCGATTGTAAAGGTGGAATTGACCATTTTTGTATCAGTATTCTCAAGCATCAGTATCAACCCCCTCCAGACAAAGATGTAGCTTGAAGAATTTTTTCCGGATACCATGATTCTATCACAATTTCAACACTAACAGTTACCCCGTTAAGTTTATTGTTTCAGGGATTAAGTTTCGAGGCAAGGGGATAGAGCCTGAAAACTAAAACCACTACTTCTTGTCTGGGCCAAAAGTACTGTTGATCCATGCTGTTCGAGATGATAAAATGCCCTTTGTGTTTTTTAAACGAATGGATAGAACTATGTTCTAGAATTGGAAAACTTCTAAAAATATTCCTGGGGTTGTAATATTTTAACTGTATCTTTCGGGAGTCCTGCGCTAAAATTAGATTGGTCCTTTTAGGAACGGCTTTTATTTCGAATTTTATCAGGAGGCATTTTGCGTGGATATTGACGAGACCCTGAGATCTGCTAGAGTAATCAGGTTTTTAAATAATGGAAGTTATATTCAATTGTTATGCTCCGATGAGCGGGGCTTGCTCTCGGTCTATTTTGAACCTGAAAAGTTTGGCCGTTTTTATAAAAAGCTTTGCAAGGCTGGACTGGCGCTGAGCGGCCTGTTGATCAGATTTAACCGCTACCTGGTAAATGTACCGTCGCTGGGCAACGGCAGGCATATCTTTCCGCTCCTGTCCAGATAATTCAGTGGAATAAATCCACCTGCGAAACCTGCCCTTCGAGGAGAGGGCCTGCACCTTGATCCTTTCCTCACACCGGGTCGGGTGAGGGTGCTTAAGGAGAATCTCTGCCGTCGTCAGCCGGGCAGAATCCAGCCTCTTCTCCAGGTTGTTTTGGATTCACTTTAATGTTACGGCCTTATGTTTAATATATATATACATGGTGACAACGTAGACTATCACCAGGAAGGCCAGCGCAAGTCCGCTTATCAGAAGCCAGTTGATCCATATAAACCTGTTGAAATCTGCGCTTAAGCCTCCTATTTCCACCGAATTCTTGCCGTTTCCCAGGCTGGTCAAGCTGAAGGTGACTTTCTCGCTTTGTCCAGCCTCCAATTCGATTTTTTGTGCCTCATATTCCTTGCCGTTTAATCTCAATACCGCACTATACTCGCCGGCCATTCCTCCATTATTTTCCACTTCCACAGTCACCTGGGCGCTGTCGCCGCGCTTGATCATAAAGGGGACTCTTCCCCATGCCCGTTCATTGAAGGCAATAATATTCAGATTGCTTAGCTTGAAAGATGCTGGGGGCCGTTGGGCGATTACAGCAAATGTGGCAAAAGATCGGACCGGAACAGTGACCCTGCCGTATTCTGCAATGACGTTCCCTGTGTTCTCCAGAGGCACCCAGCCTGAATCGGGATCATAAAAAGCCAGATAGGTTGAAACTAAATTTTTAGACTCTGGTTCGGCATTATAACTTAAAGTAATGAATACATCTTGAGAAAATGTGGTCCCGGGTGTCTCGAATGTATAAGCCTGGCTAAGAGCAACCTGGGGACTCTCCAACGGAGGCATCCGGGTTTCGGTTATTCGGATCAGGGTCACAATTTCCCCGTTTTTGCCGATTACCCTGGCGCCTTCAGGTATCTCCAGGAAATGTTTTCCATCAGGGCTTGAAGCATCGATCTTTGTTACCAGTGCTCCATCATTAGCCAGGAGACCGCGCGTAATATTGCCCAGAAAATCTACTGTCAGGGAAGTGAATTCTGATTCCTTTATTCCTTCTTCAATGCTGCTGATATCATAACCAACAACAGCAGGACCGCTGACAGTCAATGCCGCCAGCGCTATCATAAGACTGGCTAAAATCGATCCCCGCTTTAGTCGGTTAACCATATATCTCCTCCATACAGAACTACCGGTGTTGCTCTTAAAAAATAAAACCGACCTTGCATAAGGTCGGTTCCACTATTAGCTCCCTGTCATCCAAGTGGCCAAATACAGATGGCAGTTCATCGCATTCACTTCCAGGTAATCTTAGAAAGTCCCGTAGGTTACCAAAGCATAATTGGAATAATAAATCTTCCCTCCTGATATTATAGTCGTAGTACGCCGGTAAAATCCCTCATTCAGATTCAAATTCTCAATTTATCAGTGTTACCGGCATATATACATTTCCCAGGTTTATGCTACAATAGTATAACTAACCCGGAAAACCAGGCTCAACCCGGTGGAGCGCCTGGAGTTATAGTACACCATTTTTAAAAGATTTTTAAGTTACTGAGAGTCTGAAGACCCTCTGAGTATCCGGTGTTGATCCGGAAATATCCAGAAAACCAGGTTATCGCATTGACTATAAATCAAGAACTATTACAGGTTTCAAGCGCTATCAGGGGTGAAATTGATATCGCCGAAAGCTTGCGTTCGGGTGATGAAGAAACTATTAATTATATTTTCAATACCTTTTTTGATCGCTTGTATTCTTACGTCTTTAACGCAGTTGGGAAAAATGGTGCCGTTGCTGAAGATATTGTCCAGGATACTTTTATCGGCGCCGTGAAGTCAGCCAGAAATTTTAATGGCAATAGCCAAATCTACACCTGGCTGGTTAGCATCGCTCATCACAAGATGGCTGATTATTTTCGCCGGCAAAAAAGAGAGAAGGCTCAGACCAATCTCGATACGGATATCGTTCTTCAGAATGCCGGTCTGATCGAAAAGACCTCTGTAGCCGATATCGTTGAGTCTGCTGAAGATCGGATCCTGATAGAACAAGCCCTCTCCAGCTTGCCCTTTGAATACCGGCAAACTCTGGTACTGAAATATGTTGAGGATTTATCGGTTGTTGAAATAAGCCGCATAATGAAACGTTCCCCTAAGTCAGTTGAGGGCCTGTTGAGTAGAGCGCGCAAGTCCCTTAAAATGATCCTTGAAAATACCGGCAAGGGGTAATAGTGTTTTTTAACGACTGATTAATAGAGGAGTATCAAAAGCCCGGGTAGGCGAAAGACATGTCAAATAATAGCGTTGAAGAAACCGAAACAAAGTCATTATTAAAGAACGTTTATGTTCAGGTGCGGCCTCCTGACGCAGTGCGCCGGAAGGTATTGAATCATGTACTGCATGTCGCATCAGAAAAAGCTACTATAGAAAGGTCTCTTCACAGCTTTCGCCCGCTGCTCTTGCCCGGTCTGGTCGGTCTGGTCGCCATAGTTTTAATCGCCTCCGGCATTGCCACCGCACCCGGCTTCTAGCAGGTCATAGTTTTACGTCCGGCGATCGTCTTTTCTTTTACCTGCCGCAAGCCGTATTCCGTACTTCAGGCTCTTCCCTGTTGTGCGGCCGGTGCTATTCTCCCTGTATCCGGACC
>JAQULX010000113.1 GCA_028718465.1 Dehalococcoidales bacterium
ACCGTATATAATGTACCGAATAAACCAAAGCTGGTGATCAAGGTGGTAATAGTACCAGATAGGTTACACCAGGCAACAAATTTGGAAAACATCAGTCCACCTACAATAATTAAAAAGACCATTGATACGACTTTCCCGGTATCCAGCATTGATTGGGAGAACCTGCTCCAATTCCAGCGACGCATGATTAAACCCAGGAGAAAAGTGACGATAGCGCCGATCGCTCCGCCTTCAGTGGGACTAAATATTCCCATATAGATTCCCCCAATCACAACCACAAAAAGGATCAAAACCGGTCCCCCGGCTTTCAGGGAAATGGTTCTTTCTTTCCAATTCACTCGAGGTCCAGCCGGACCGGAATCAGGCTGCACACGGCACCAGATTACAATAATAACGATAAAGCAGATAGCCATTACTAAACCCGGTCCAATACCGGCTATGAAAAGATCACCTATGGATACACTGGCCAGCAGACCATACATAATAAAAGGCACACTGGGAGGAATGATTGGACCCATGCTAGCTCCTGCTACTACGGATCCCACCGTCAGCCGATTATCATAGCCATACCTCTTCATCTGTGGCATAGCTACACTTCCCATTGTGGCAGTAGCCGAAATGTTATCACCCACAATGGCAGCAAAAAAAGTACAGGCAATAACCGTAGCTGTAGCCATACCACCCTTAAGATGACCAAACCATTTATAGGCAGCATAGAAGAGGTCTTCCCCGAATTTGGACTGGAAGCAAAAATAGCCCATCATCACAAAAAAGGGTAAGACCGACCAACCGTAGCTTGCCACAGTTTTATACAAATCCTGGCCCATGATACCCAGAGCAGCATCTAAACCTCATATATGACCGATAAACAAGAAACTGGTAAGAATCAAGGCAAAAGCAATTGGCATACCCATTAAAAAGAGGATCAGAGATGCGATCACCCCCATGAGACCGACCATAGGTAAGCTAACCTGTATCAGATTCGGTTGTATCCAGAAAATGCTAGCCAATATTATTAATATGGGGATACCGATCATCAAAAGCCAGTTATGCCATATCAAATGATTTTTTCGGGCATTCTCAATTAATTTTAAGAGGTCTCGCAGAAGCAACAGGGATAAGGCGCTACAGCCAAGTACCACCACAAATTCAAACGGAGCTTCGGGGATAGTAATACCAGATTGTCCGCCATGCAAAGAATTCTTTTGTAGATAATAAAGCGCTTTAACTATACTTTGCCAAATTAAAATAATGAATACTCCTAATCCTAGAAAAATGTTGATGAATTCTAAAATTAATTTCGGCTTAGGAGTTAACATGGCGTTTATCAAGTCCACAGAAACATGGGCTTTTACATTTTGAGTATGAGCAATGGCCAAAAATACCGCCACAGCCATCATAACTTCAGTAATTTCGAGTGTTCCTTTAATAGGCGCATTGAAGACATACCGAGCAAAAACCTCTACAAAGGTAAAGCATACCATCAGAAACAATATCGCAATGCCCAAGATATTGGTCCAACGGCTAAAGGTCCCTACCTTGTCCAAGGATGCAATAGCATAACTTAACCAATTGACCTCTTTTTTCACCTGGTCCATATTATCAGTGATCCTTTGTCTTGTTAGTGCCCAGGTTTAATAACTCACCTTACGGCTTTAGTAAGCTGTAATCTCAAATATCCATGGGCTAAGGCTGGCTGAGCCCCGTCTGAGCAGACTATGGTCACCTTCCATCCTTGCGGAAGACGTGGGCGACCCTGCCTTAGCCTTAGCAAACCCGTAACATGAGTTAATAAGTTAAACCTTATTAAAAAAATACCGTCTGGGACAGGAGAGGAATAGTCACATATAGATTACCTGTTATAACAGGTAATCTATATGTGTGATAAAGCTATTATTATTTGGGCTCATATTCCGGTGCCGAATATTTGGCATCCAAACGTAAAAACTCATCTCTGATATCATTACCAGGCAGACCTTTAGAGTTTATTTCGGTTGCCCATTCTTCTAATACTGGTCTCTGCATCTGGGCCATTTTGTCAAGATCATCGTTAGAAAGTTTAGTCCATTTGATATTAGGAAATTTAGTAAGAGCTTCTTGTCCGCGTTCTTTATCGATTAGTACTTGTTCTCTATCAACCATATCTATCCAGTAATCAGCAGTGGTATCATCAATAATCTTCTGAATATCTGCCGGCAAGCTATTCCAGGTTTTTAGATTCACCGCTATGGCTTGAGTGACTTGCGGAGTCGCCATTTCAACTATGTAATTGAAAACCTCTCCAAAATGAAAATCTTCGAGAGTAAAATTCACCATCCACTCGGCATCTATTACTCCTTTCTCCAAAGAAGAGAATTGGTCTTGAAAAGATACTGTAACAGGTGTCATTCCCAAGACTTCCATCAAGCGGCCACCCCACCTTCCATTAGAGAGGCCTTTTAGTCCTTTGAAGTCTTCCAGAGTATTAATCGGTTTCTTGGTTGTAGCCAGACCTCTCATATACATCACATATGGTGCGATAATATGTGTATCTTCATATTGGGCCAGCATCTCGGGAAACTTCTGCTGGAGTTCAAAATATACCCGGGAGGGTTTCCAACAGTGAGTATTCTGTTGAGCGAAAACATTAACGTCATCGATTGGGAACATGCCAACTGAGGTAGGGGGAGAGAAACTAGCCATATCCATCTGTCCAGTTGCTACCGCATCGTAAGCATCGTACATGGCAACTAACTCTCCGTTCCAATGGGCTTCAATCTTGAGTCTGCCCTGTGCACGTTTCTCCAGCTCT
This sequence comes from Dehalococcoidales bacterium, assembly GCA_028718465.1. The sequence continues at coordinate 2,792 of JAQULX010000113.1, forward strand.
GCAAGATATGGCTTTAAAATTCTCTGAGCGAGAACACCATCACTAAATTCATGAGTGGAAAATACCAGGGTAATAGGTTCGGCTACCGGGTTGACCGGTTGGGTTGTTGCCGGGGTTGGGGTTGATTTTGAGCAAGCCAGGGAAGATCCTGAAATCAGAATTAACATGGCTACTAGCAGACAGGTAATTAAGACAATCGCTTTTTTCATCTTCTTCTCCTTTAATAATTTTCAAATTATTTTGTTAATCCAGATCATATATGCCTTAAATTTTAGAAGCCACATCCATTCCTTCTTCAACAGCCTCCAGAATGTGGCGGGGTTTCACACAATCACCAATGGCATAACACTCGGATACCTGGTCTTTTAATACCTTAAACAAATCACCATTAGGATTAGATCCTGCAGCGAGTACAATCGTGTCTGCTCTTAACAGAGTTTTACGACTTCCTCCTGAGGTAACAATTAATCCATCCTGTGTAACGGCTTCATAGTTAACTCTGGGCATCAGCAGCACTCCCTTATCCTCAAGACGCCGCAGTAAAACTGCTCTAGTACAGCCAGGGACATCTACAGCCATAAGATCACTTCTACGGGTGATAATCACTTTCTTACCCTGATCTACCAGATACTCGGCAGTTTCACACCCAACTAGTTCACCTCCCAAAACTACAATCCATTCTCCTATTTCCTTTTTACCTTTCAGAACATCTATTGCAGTTACCACTTTACTTGTTTTATTTTCTGCCAAGCCCGGGATATCAGGAGTAAAAGGAGTAGAACCAGTGGCGATAATAACCACATCTGGGGCAAAGCCGATTACCATGTCTGGAGTAGCCTCTTTTCCAAATTCGATCTTAACTGGTAATTTTTTTAACTGGTTCAGGTTATATTCCAACAGATGATTCAAGTCCTGCTTATGAGGGGGTATAATTGCTACATTCAATAAGCCGCCTAACTTATTCGATTTTTCCCAGAGAGTGACTTCATGGCCTCGAAAAGCAGCAGTTTTAGCAGCTTCCATACCGGCCGGACCGCCACCAATAACCAGAACTTTCTTAATGGACTTTGCAGGTTCGGCCACCTTTATTATGCTTTCCCTTCCTGCTCTCGGATTTACCGTGCAGCGTCCCCCAGACCTGCCTAAAAGATCATCCATGCTCCAGATTACCCTCTGGAAACAAACATGACAGAACAGGCATTTACGGATATCCTCGACCCTTCCCTCCAGAGCTTTGTTGGGTAATTCAGGATCAGCGATTAAAGGTCGACCAAAAGAGATAAAGTCAGCATCACCACGTTCCAGAATATCTTCAGCCAGGAAAGGATCGCCGATTTTCCCTCATAAAAATACTGGAATATTCACCGCTCCCCTGATAGCAGCCGACATTTGTCTATTGCAGGCATCGGGATGAGCCTGAGTAGGAATGTACCAGCAAGTGGAGTCAAAGGCACCTGATACTACATCAATAGCATCAGCTCCGGCCTCTTCAATCATCTGAGCCATTAATATACCATCACTGAGAGCAAAACCCCAATCTAAGCGCTGATCAGCGGTAAACTTATAAATAATGGGAAAATCCTGGCCTAGAGCTGCTCTGGCTGTTTTTACCAGGTCTACGCAATATTTGGCCCGGCTTTTAAAGTCACCTCCATATTTGTCCGTTCGATTGTTAATCCACGGTGAAAGTAAATCCGCTACCAGGTAAGGTCCGGCTCCATGTATCTGGATGGCATCAGCTCCGGCTTCTTTAACTCGAACTGCTGCTTCAGTATGTTTTATTACCCATTCATCCAGTTCGGCTGTAGTGACTATTCTAGGCTTTCTGTAAGGGGCTTTTATATAATCCCAGGTTCCCCTGGGAATTTCTCCCGGCATATCGGATGCGGCATTAGGGTGGGCAAAATCCACTCGTCCTCCGCTTGTAGCAAGCTGTATAGCTATTTTGGAACCCGCTTTATGTACGGCATCCACCAATCTCTTCACGCCGGGAATGAATCTGCCGTCCCAGATACCTGGAACGCATTCTGCAGAGGGAGTAACAAACAGTCCCACAGTTGTAATCAGTCCTATCCCTCCTCTGGCTCTTTCTACATAATATTCAATCATCCTGTCACTTATAACACCGTCTTTATCCGGCTCTTGCATAGCCATAGGTGCCATAATCATGCGGTTCTTTATTTGAAGATTCCCTATCTTTCCAGGGGTCTGTAATTTATTAAACATACTATCCGCTCCTTCTATAAATAAAACAAATTCTGGGCACCTGGTTGGAATCTGATAACGCTAAAGAGGCAAAAATAAATCTCGTTACAAAGCTGTATTGGATCGGATTTTCACAATATCATAACCTTCTTTAGCCTCAGCTTTAATGAAATACCAGGCAATATCGTCATTGCTTTCAGGCATAAACACATACGCTAATACTGGCTTGGCAGCAAAACTATAATATGCTCCTTAATTAGTAACAATAGGCTGCCAGTGGCAGATATTATTTTGCAACAATATATGGCCTAGCCCGGGGAAGGGAAAGTGTCCAGCATAGATAAGGTCATCTTTCGTTATCAAAGACAGAATTTTATCCCGGCTGGATTTCGCTTCATCGGTCATCGGAGGGGTTAAAAACAGGGAAGGTTTCTCAATTTCTATCGGTCGGTGAAAAGAATCAAATAAACAAATGAGGCGCTGATAACCGCTGGATACTATCAATATTATGTGCCCAGGCGAATGTCCAGGTGCTGCCATACAGGATATACCCGGAACAATATCCCTGCTATCATCAAACAGGTTTATGTTATCTTTTAAAGGAATAAGGTTTTTTTGTACTGCTAATTGAGCACTTTCCCGAATACTTTCTGGCATACTTGAAAGGTCTGGTCCTGTTGTCCAAAATTCCCATTCTTTTCGGAACATATAATATTTGGCATTGGGGAATACCGGGTTGCCATATGAGTCTATATTCCCTCCGATATGATCAATATGGGCGTGAGAAAAGATAATGCTGTCGAAATCTTCGCGCCGTATCCCTTCTGCTTCCAGGTCCTGAGTTAAAAGTCCTGCCTGGGGAGCCGCTTCTGCTCCAGGTCCCCAACCGGTATCGACCAGAACGGTATTAGTCCTGGTTTTTACCAGTAAAACCAGAGTATCGAGGGATATAATATTGTTCTTATGATCAGGGTCCTGTAATACATCTGGAACGGGAACTTTGCCATCATTAATGATCCAACAGTTGAAATCGCCTATTTTAAAACTATAGCTGGATGTTTTCATAAATACTATAACCTCTTAACAAGAATTGATAGATGCAAATCGATGATGACTAATCATTGGACGTATACGTTGGACACTTGGATATACAAGCTTGTTAGATGATAAATATATCATCAGTTAATCGAATCAGCAATGATTATATGTCAAAATCTTATTCTATCGTGGTTGAAAGATAATAATGATTGTAGAATATAGGATTATCCAGTATCGATGAAGTTTATCTAAGTTTATATTTTTAGAGCAGAGAAAATGTCTGGATGATTGGATATAATGATCCTGACTACTTTATGTTTCCGACCTGCGCTCTTAAATCCGTTGAACAGGTATACTTCGGAATTCAATTTTTGCGGCTTGTGAGGGAGTTTTGCCTTTTAGTGATCTCTGGGCTAAATAATAGTTATAGTAGAACATACAGCCTTTTAAAATTAATTGACGCATATTATCTAATCTAAGATTATGCATGAGGATTCGACGTCTTTTAAGCATACTCATCCAGCATTTGGAAAACTTAATTTTCTCTTCCTTGGCAATTCTTATAATTCGCATATGATAAAAGTCAGCACCCAAGGCAAACTCAATATCCTTAAGATATTTGGGAGTTCTTCTGGTGATTAACATTTCAGGTATCCTCTGTGCCCTGTATCTGGCCGATTCGATTAGAGTTCTCATATCTTCAAAGCTACGCTCTGAGGTTAATATTGAGGCGAGTAAATAATGGGTATATGTATCTAACAAGTCCAATACCCAAAATCGTTTAGACCCAATCATAATGGTACTCTCGTAGATTAGCCAGGAGGTTCCAACCTGCGGATGATGATCTTTTATATCCTGTTCTCCCTTTAAGGAGTTACGTTGTATCCATCGGTAGATAGTAGAATCTGAGGGATAACAATTATATTCTTCTTCGAGTTGTTGGCGAATGGACTTGAGCGGCATACCTTTATAATACAGATACAAGGCCGAATGCACCGCATCCGAGGGTATTCTTGTCCGCGGATATGCACTGTTGTCGGCAAACTTGCGTTTACATTCATTACACCACCAGCGTTGTATATTCTTATGGATACCGTATTTGGAGAGGTTCCTGGAATTACAATATTTACATCTTATCTCTATATATATAATATTAAATGGAGTTTTGTTTTTAAGACTCTCCCAAGCCTCTAGATAATCCTGAAAACCTTTTATCGGAATTGAGTATCTACTCATAAAAATAATATATCATGAATAATCGTATAAGTACAACATTTTATGTTATCTACTTTTTACTCTGATAATAGATATCAACCATAATAGAATTGTATAATTAACTCTTGTTACGGCAATAGGGTTCTCTCAACTTCGAGTTGATGGGCTTTACTTTACTTTACTGTGCTAGAATTGGGAGCATGCAAAGAATGATAACTGGCTTTGCCATCTTTCTGTTTTCTCTTCATGAAGTGATCGGCAATATTCAAATGACTAATGAGTTGCTTAAGTTGCTTAAAGGGAATCCTCCTAAACCTGATCTGAATGCTAGTGGTGTTGATGTTACGCTTGGATAGTTATCATGTTTATAGATGTATGCTTTAGTTGGTGGGGATACCGTCTATTTGCATTCACAACTTTACTTCATTATCATACTTCTTAACAGGTAACACGAAAGCCAATTCTTTTGGTATATTTGGAGTATTCGATGCTGATTGATTTTCACACTCACATATTCCCGCCGCGCATTAAAGCGAACCGGGACTCGTTTTCTGCGCGGGACCCGCTATTCAGGCTTCTTTATTCCGATCCTAAAGCCAGGATAATCACCGCCGACGAGCTTATTTCAAGCATGGACGAACACCATGTCGATATTTCGGTGGTCCTGAATATCGATTGGAGCACTCCCGACCTGTGCCATGAGACCAATGACTATATACTTGAAGCGATCTCCCGGTTCCCCAACCGCCTGGCAGGGTTCTGT
>JAQULX010000114.1 GCA_028718465.1 Dehalococcoidales bacterium
AAATCCGAGCCTGGGAAAGGGAGCGTAACCAGAAGAGAACTAAAGTATACTGGCAATTTACCATACCTGATGCTAGGGTGAAGTTAAAACGGTTTTATCCGTCATAATTATAGTGGTCATGTACTAGTCCTGCTTGTGTTAACAGATTAAAATGGTATGATAGAAAATCCCCTTGCCGAACACGGCAAGGGGATTTTCTATCACTATCCAATGTTAACGGAATGTTTTTATTAAGGCTTGGCGGAGGAGCTGGGGCTTTGCCATCCACTCTTGCTTTTTTCTCTCCATTCGGCTTCGCCGAAGTGAATTGCCATAGAGCAGGCATCGGTGTAGCGGAAAGCCATATTATAGTCCATGTCATAAATCGCCCGGCAGGTAGCTTTCGCCATAGCGGTCGCCGCGGGGCGCATAGAGGCTATCTTCCTGGCCATTGCTTTAGCGCCTTCCAGCATTTGATCAGGAGCGAATACCTGGTTAGCAAAATGGATACGGTATGCCTCCTTGCCGTCGATAACATCACAGGTACATGTTAGTTCTATGGCTTTTGATACGCCTACTCGGCGAGCTAACCTGGTAGTGGAAGCTGCGCCACCGATCAGACCCAGGTTTTTAACATGTAAATCACTGATTTGAGCAGTTTCAGAGGCAACGATAATATCACAGCCCAGGGCCAGCTCAAGGCCGCCGGCAGTGCAGACTCCATCGATGGCGGCGATAGAAATCTTAGGATAGTTGCACAAATCATCGAAGACGCCGAGGCTTCCTGCCAGGCCCGTGGCATTCTTCCGGGTAGTCATTGAGTAAAGAGTGTCGAAAACAATTTGCTCTGCTGTTCTGGTCTCGGTGCTGACCTGTTTCAGATCGGCGCCGGCTGAAAAACAGGGCCTACCGTCAGCTCTGGGCCCGCCCGTAATAATAAAAGCCCCGATATTGTCGTCCTTGTTTATTTCGGCCAGTAAGTATTCGAGCTCGGATAGCAATTCTTTCGAGAGGGCATTCAAAGCCTTCGGCCGATTTAGTGTGATGACCCCGATATTTCCTTCCTGTTCCCACTTGATATTCTGGAACTCCATGAGATATACCTCCTTGTATAAATTTTATTCTCTAAATCCGGCATTATCGCGGTGTTGTAAGTATCCCATTGCCCGGGAAATTTGCAGGGCATACTGTATTACCAGGGGTGACATTTCAACCATTCCCTGTCGAGTGATCCTGGATGTAGGCCCCAGAACACCTATAGCGGCAATTACGTTTTCGTCCCAGTCGAATACAGGAGCAGAAACCATCCTTAATCCCAATTCCTGCTCTTCATCTTCCAGGGCTACCCCGTCCTTTCTTGTTTTCTTTAAGTGTCTTTTGAGTTCATCCACATCAGTGATGGTGTTCGGAGTCCGGGGCTTGAGTATAATGCTGCTGAGATATTCATTCAAATCCTTTTCGGACATATAAGCAAGAAATATTTTTCCGACTCCGGTACTGTAAAGACTAAAGGTAGTGGAGTCCGGAGTGATATTTAATAAACGGTCCGAGTTTACTACTTCCAGGTTATAGACGACATATCCACGGCGCAGAGACATCAATACAGCTTCATTTACAGTCTGGCTTAATTCCTTTAAGTAGGGCAAAGCGATATTTCTTATTTTCAGTCGTTTTTTGATTATTCCTGCGAGATATACCAATTTTTGGCGGCTGAGAGAGTATTTACCCCGTTTCCCATCCTGTTCAATGTAACCTCTGTCAACCAGGATCGAGGTAATCCTGTGAGAAGTACTGGCGCTGATATTAGCCAGTTTGGCAATTTCAGTAATACTCAGGGCTTCTCCCCGGGTAAAGAAAACATCCAGTATCTCAAAAGCTTTATTGATAGCGTCCATATTAGCTTATTTCCATATTGTTGCAAATAAATTCCAGCATATAGAATATAAACCTAATTATAAACAATTTAATCGTCTCTGGTCAATATCCATTGATGCGTTAAGTTTAAAGAATAATTCGACCAGCCTTCCGGTAAAAGGAGAATAATAAACGGAATGCTCGATATTGATCTACGTACGCTTTAAGGACGGAAAATAGACGAGTAAAGTATTGACAATAGTTGAATATTATTGTATATTTTTCTCGTATTCCAAAATATGAATTTGATATTCCATACAATAGAATACTGACCAGTTTTTGTGGTCTGTTGGTTTACCGCAATTGACGTATCAGACAAGAAAGATGGTATATTTTTCCCGGAGGAGGTTATACCATGGGCCTGGTGGGGAAGGTAGCTATCGTTACTGGCGCCGGACAGGGTATTGGCAGGGGGATAGCATTAAAATTGGCGGAACGCGGGGCTGATGTGGCTATTGCTGATATCAATCCGAACACCGCGAATGCCGTGGCTGACGAAATCAAAGCAATGGGACGAAGATCGATTGCCGTCGAAACAGATGTTGCCAGCAACTCATCGGTGAATCGAATGGTACAGCAGGTATTGACTAATCTGGGTACAGTAGATATCCTTGTTAATAATGCCGGGTATACACCTCCTACAACGAATCCTTTTTTCAAAGAGAATGAGGAGAATTGGAGCAAGGTTATTGCAGTTTGTTATATCGGTATGGTTTATTGCTGCCGGGCTGTGGTTGATACCATGATCGCAAAAAATTATGGAAAGATTATCAGCATCACATCAGATGCTGCCAGGGTAGGCCAGTCAGGGCAGGCAGTCTATTCAGGCGCTAAAAGCGCTGTGGCTGCCTTTAGCAAGGCCATTTCGGTTGAGTTGGCTAGCTATAATATTAATGTCAACTGCGTTGCTCCCGGTGCGACTAATACCCAGGCTTTTGCCTCTGCCTCCCCGGAGATGAAAGAAGACGCCGCGAAAAAATATCCATTGAGAAGAGTAGCTGAAATTGATGATATTGCTAATGCAGTCGCTTTCCTGGCTTCGGATGAAGCTTCCTTTATTACCGGGCAACAACTCAGTGTCAGCGGTGGTTATACCAGGTTATAATAAGCGGCCGCGATACAAGAGCGGGTTACATGAAATTATTTATCAGGGTGAGGAATGAAAATGAAATATACGGATATCATTGTAGAAAAGAAAGAAAAGGTTGCCTGGATCATTTTGAATAAACCCCATGTAAAGAATGCTATGGGGAAACAGACCCTTATTGAAATTTTAGCGGCTTTGGATGATATTGGGAGTGAACCGGCTATCGCGGTTACCGTTATCAAAGGGGCCGGTGGAACTTTTTGTTCAGGTATGGACTTAAGAGAGCGTTCAGGCCCTACTGCGCCTGATGCTTATGAGTTCAATCATCTGGCCGATAGAGTTTTTTTGGGTATCGAAAAATTTAACAAGATTACCATTGCTGTGGTAAATGGCTATTGCATGGCAGGTGGTTTTGAGATAGCTATTGGTTGCGACTTTATTATTGCGGACGAAAACTGCAAGATGGGCGATGGCCATATGAAATTGCCGGGATTTGTACCTAACGGAGGCTCGTCGGTCAGGCTGCCCAGGTTAATTGGGAAGAGGAAAGCTAAAGAGCTTCTGTTAACTGGTGACCTGATCAGTGGAAAAGAGGCTGAGAAAATCGGAATCGCCAACTATGCTGTACCTGCTGATAAACTGGAACAGACTGTCGAGGACCTGGTTGCCAGGCTGGCCGATAAGTCGCCCCTCGGACTGGAATCCATGAAGATGTTAATTGATGACAGCGGCGATTGCAGTCTGGAGGCGGGTTTGATGCTTGAGCACACCGCCGTAAAGTATTTAAGCAATACTGAAGACTTTCATGAAGCTATGGCAGCTATGAAAGAGAAGCGTAAACCTCAATTTAAAGGGAAATAAAGTCTGACGGATAAACCGGGTGGATAACATATAGAGGAGGTCAAACATATGGAATTTGGTAGTATAAATCTGGTAGTAAATGAACCTGATGTAGCTTTAAAGACTTATCTTAAGATTTACGGGACTAATAATGTTGAACAGGTTATCAAACTAAAGGGCTTAAATGATAATGTCGATATTGTAGATGGGTATTACCTTAAGACACAGCCGGTTAACCTGGGAATCTTTAAGCCTCGTGATCCTTCCAGTAAAATGGGAGAATTTCTGAAAAAACGCGGTGAGGGAATACACCACATCTCTCTGCATATGGGGCAAGATGAATTTGAAGCGACGTATCTCAGATTTAAAGAAAAAGGTATGAAAGTCAGCCCGAAACTGGTATATCTTGGAAAATTCAGCGAAGCTGTTTTTTGGCTGGAAGAGGAAGGAGAGCAGGGAGTACCCATTAAATTCTCTACCAAATGTTATCATGGCATCAAGATGTGGAAAGATACCATATATCTGGACACTCCGCAAAAATTTGAGCCGGTAGAGATTACAGAGTCATATGATATGCCTGGAATAAGATTGGGTACTATAATGGTCACAGTCAAGGACTGGAGAAGACAGCCTGACATCTGGGCGGAAGTACTTTCCATGCCGTATGTGCAGACCGGCAACCTTTCCACACTGGAGGAAGCTCAGGTCAATGATAACCGCGGCAATATCTTTATCCCAATAAAATTCCGTTTTAACGGTGGAGGAGCCATTAACCTGTATTGCGCGGTTAATGAAGATGCGCCCATCAATAAAGTCATGGACAAGAGAGGTCAAACGGTAATGTACCATAATATGTGCAGTTATGTTATCAGGGATAAAACACAAGAATACTGGAAACTCCTGGACAAGGCCGGATTTGCCATGGTAGATCCCAAACCTTTGCTGAACAAGGAATCAGGTAACGGGAACTACTTCTATTTTATTCACCCGGTAAGTACGCACGGGGTGCTTTTCGAAATCGTTTCCCGGTATACCATGGATAAAGATCATAAAATGATTTTCGATTGGAGTGATTCGACAACATATATGGTATCTCCTGAATTAAATAAATTTGATTAACAGAGGCCAGGATTACTTTTAGAATTGGCCTGCTTTTCAAATTCAACGGTCATATTGCAGGAAAAGGGAGTAAGCAATGGAAAAATTTACAAGCGTTGAATTCAAGCTTAATAGAAATGTTAAGAAAGGTGATAAAGAATCCTTATTTTCATTATTTAGTTTGGAAGACAGGATAAAGCGCATGGAAGCGCTTATTGATATGGAAGAGGGCGAGAGCGTTCGATTAGTCCTGGAAGGTTTAGGGGAAACCAACCTGAAATTAGGCAATGACATGGAAAAGGGAGACCAGAAGACAATCATGACCCTTTTCTGGTTCCCTGAGAAAACGCAGCCGATCGAGATGCAGCGTGATGCCACCGCCGGTGAGACTGTCAAAGTTACAATGTGGAAGTAAAGCTTCTACCCCGGACTGGTCTCGTCAGCCGAGCGGACATATCTTAAATTATTTCAAGCTTCCCATCAACATCCAGTAAACATGTTGATGGGAAGTAGATGCGTGCGGCTCGCGAAATTCGCGCTCGAATAAGGCGTAGATTTTTAAAAACTCGAAGTCTTTTTCCAGCTCTTGCCTGGTGCACAGATGATGGTATTTCCCATCATCAAACGAGTTCTCATCACCTTCGATTGGCATTACTTTGTCAGCATGATGCGGGTCGCGAATGGATAGTGTACTGAGTAAAAATATCCCCTCGTTCTTGAGACAGCGCTTTACCGTTTCTCTGAGCTTGGCCCTTTCGTCAGGCTGCAGAAACTGGTACAGGCCGGAAGCCAGTATAACATCGTATTTATCACTGACGTGGCTGAAATCATAGCATAGAAGCTCAATTCTCTTTTCAACTTCTCTGGGAAGTGATTCTCTCGCCATTTCAATGGCTGTCTCCGAGTTGTCCAGTCCCAGGATGTGGCAGGGCAGGTTCTGGGCTAAGAAGATGGCATCCCGTCCGTAGCCGCACCCCATATCCAGCATAAAAATATCCGTCATCTCTTTGAAGCGAGCGCTTTGCTTCAGATAGTTATAAGCGTACAAAGCCAGTTCGCTGGGTTTATCACCCCAGATCTTCTTATCGTTGATGTAGGTTTTATTCCAGGGTATGCTGTTTGTAATCATTACCTTATTCCTTGCTTCCATCAGATGATTTCAGGCAAACTCAACAATGCTATTATACCTGCAAATCAAGATCGATAACAATATCGGGGTTTGACGACAAATACCGATCTATAATAGACTGATAACAATTATACTTTTAGGCTTGTATGTTCCCCAAAGGAGACCGGTGTGCAGTACTTTTTAACTGACGATCAGAAGATGATAAAGGACCTTGCCCGCAGAGTCGCTGAAGAAAGGATAATGCCTGTCAGGGAGGAGCTTGATGAAAAAGAAGAATTCCCCTGGGAGATCATGCGGGACATTGCCGCTGCTGACCTTTTTCGCGTTTTTGTTCCGGTGGAGTATGAAGGATTGGGTGGAGGTTGCTTTGAGCTGTGCCTGATCATGGAAGAGCTTAGCCGGGTTTGCAGCGGAGTCGCCATCAGCTTTGCCGCCAGTGCCCTGGGGAGCTATACTCTGATGGATTTCGGCAGTGACGCCCAGAAGCGCAAATTTCTTCCTGATATCGCCAGCGGCAAGAGATTGGCAGCTTTTGCGCTTACCGAATCTACCGCCGGGAGCGATGCCAGCGCGATCCGTACTACAGCGGAAAAGGTAGAAGGCGGCTACCTGATCAATGGGACCAAACAGTTTATCACTAATGGTGGGGAAGCCGGGATATATACTATTATTGCCCTGACAGATAAGTCGAAAGGCGCCCGCGGAGCCAGCGCTTTCCTGGTAGAAAAAGACACTCCCGGATTTAGTTTTGGGAAAAAAGAAAAAAAATTGGGTATCCGTGCTTCGGCCACCCGCGAACTGGTCTTTCAGAACTGCCTGGTCCAGGAAGAGAATATAATCGGCAGACCGGGTATGGGTTTTATTATGGCCATGAAGCTCCTTGACAAGTCCCGGCCGGGTGTCGGCGCTCAGGCTCTGGGCATCGCTCAGGGCGCTCTGGAAGCGGCCCACGATTATACGCGCCAGCGCATCCAGTTCGGTCAACCTCTGATCTCCCAGCCCGTGGTCCAGAATATGCTGGCGGATATGGCAATCCAGGTGGAAGCCGCTCGCTCTCTGGTCTATGCTGCTGCCAGGTATGCGGACAGCGGCAGCAAAGATTATACTGAAAGCTCGGCTATGGCAAAGGTCTTCGCATCCGACGTTGCCATGCAGGTGACTACGGACGCTGTACAACTTTGCGGCGGCGCAGGTTATATGAAGGACTACCCGGTTGAGAAAATGATGCGGGATGCCAAAATTACCCAGATTTACGAGGGCTCCAACCAGGTCCTGAGAAGTGCTGTCGCGGCGGAACTCCGGAAGAGAAAGGCTAAAACTGAATGAATATAGTCGTTTGTTTAAAGCAGGTCCCTGGTACAACAGAGGTTAAGATAAATGCCGAAACCAACACTCTTATCCGCCAGGGAATTAAAAACATAATTAATCCCTTCGATACTTATGCCCTGGAAGAAGGCGTCCGTTTGAGAGAAAAGCACGGCGGGAAAGTTACCGCCGTCAGCATGGGGCCTCCCCAGGCCCTGGATATGCTCAAAGAAGCTGTTTCACTGGGGGCAGATGAAGCAGTGCTGCTGAGCGATGGTGCATTTGCCGGCTCAGACACATGGGCGACTGCTTACACTCTTTCGGGTGCTGTGAAAAAGCTGGGAACGGTTGACCTGGTGATCTGCGGACGCCAGTCCACGGACGGCGATACGGCTCAGGTGGCGCCGGAGATGGCTGAGATGATGGGGGTTCCTTTCGTCGCTTATGTCAGCCGGATCGAGGAAATAATTCACGGAGAAATCCGTTTCCAGCGTATGATCGACGAAGGATATGAGGTAATTCAATCCCCGCTGCCCATGGTCATTACCGTGACCAAAGAAATTAATGTGCCTCGCCTGCCCTCTCTGCGTGGAATTATGAAGTCCAGGAATATTCAGATTCCTGTCTGGAAAGCCGG
>JAQULX010000115.1 GCA_028718465.1 Dehalococcoidales bacterium
GCTGCGCTATTCGTTTGCCCGGGAGGACTTTTTTCGGAAACAGTTCCAGCTAACCGGGCAGCGCAACCTGGATGACGCTTTAAAGGACGGCAAGGGCGTTATCCTGGTCAGTTTTCATATGGGGAACCTGGACCTGGGGGTCAGGCTGCTCAGCAGCCTGGGGTATCCTGTTAACGCCGTGGTGAACAACCTGGAATGGTCCGGGCAAATGGATGCTTTCCCCAGAAACCGCGGGCCTTTAACGGGACCAGGCTGATCAACTCCTGTGATACCTCGATGCACCTGCTGGACATTTTACGACGGAATGAAATCCTGGCCCTGATGATCGATTGTCCCAGTTGCCGGCGGGGAGTCAAGGTCAAGCTGGGACAGAAGTGGGTGACTATACCCTCCGGCGCAGCGACGCTGGCTTTGCGCACCGGCGCCCGGATTATTCCCTGCGGCCTGGTCCGCACCTCCAATACTACCTTCCAGGGAATCCTGGGAAAGCCGATCGAATGTCAGTTGACCGGCAAAGTCGGCGATGATACCCGGGAGCTCACTCAGTGTATGGTCAGGGCCCTGGAAGAGATGGCCCGCTCGTTTGTCGACCAGTGGTATATTTTCCACCCGATGATCAAGGACGAACTCCAGGACGACCCCGATGCTTCAGAAGGGAATACCGCGCTCAATCCGGCCGGCTAATCCCGCCTTTCAGCCCCTCTCCCCCTCCTTAATCATAAATCAGTGGGCCATAAGCCAGGGCCGGCTGAGCCATGCCTTAATACCCTCGCCGAAGGCGAGACGAAATGGCGGGTACCCCACTGGGTGCCAGCAGACCCCGATCACCTTATCTACTTGCGCAGGCCGCGGGTGACCCGGCCCTGGCTGCCACAGACGTAAGGAAAGTTAATCATAAATCATACTACCCTCTCCCTCCCCCAGGGTGACAGCGGAATATGTCGCCAGAAAACAACCGTACCCCAATCTCCGGTCAAGTTGTGAAAAATGACGGATTGGTTTAGAATAGGCATGGCTCGGATAACCAGTCAAGTAGAAAGCCAGTCCGAGGACCGCAGCGGAATGCCATGATTGAAAGTTTTTTTGCTCTCTTGCAGCAATTAGAGACCGCTTTCAGCCCGGACAACCCGTACGGGCTGATAATCCTGTTTTTTCTGGCGGTGGTGACGGATATCGGGATCCCGGTACCCTTTGTGCTGGATACCATCCTGATACTCACTGCATATAACACCGGACCGCTGTCCATCCAGGTCATCCTGATCGTGGCGGCGCTCTTTGTCGGCCGTCAGGTGGGCTCGGGAATACTTTATTTGTTATCTCGCTACCTGGGAAAACACTTTATCGGCTGGCTCAAATGTCATGTCCCCTCTATCGGCGGCCGGCTGGACTCTTATACGGACAGGATCGGCCATCTGGCGCCCCTGGCGGTGGCTACCGGAAGACTGACGCCGGGACTGCTTCAGGTAACTTCGGTGGCCTCCGGAGCGATTCGCATGCGCTATCATCACTTCGCTCTTGGCATAGCCATCTCTTCGCTGGTCTATGATCTCGTTCTGGTCCTGCTTGGATTAATCGCCGCCATTCATCCCCGCGCCGGCGACCTGAATTTTACGATCTGGCTGCTGGTCTCCATGGTGGCGATAGTCTGCATCCTCTGGCCGCTGCTTTTCATGCTTATGAACCGGGGCAAGAGCAGGAAGGCGGTTTGTGAGCCTGTCTCTGGGAACTCGATCAGTGGAAAGACCGCCCAGTAGAGGCGTTTCCCCTTTCCGGACCTATCTGCTACACTGGTTATTAGCAAAAGCCGAAAGGGGGGCCTGTCATGCCCGCATCTCAAAACAATCCGGAGTTTGAGCGTTATGAGTTGACCAGAGTAGCGCTGGGCGAAGCTGAAGCCGATATCGCAATTGTCAACGGCAGTATAGTCAATGTTTATACCGGAGAGCTGATCGCCGGCGGTTCTATCCTGATCAAGGGAAAGCGGATAGCCTGCGTCGGCAAGCATCCGGAACAATCTATCGGCCCTGACACCCGCGTGGTTGACGCCTCCGGCAAGGTGCTCGTCCCCGGCTTTATCGACGGACATACTCACATGGACTATCTTTGCTCGATTCCCGAAATCGTCCGGTATGCCTTAAAGACCGGCACCACTACCATCATAACCGAGTGCGCCGAGGTAGCCTTCAGACTGGGCTACCGGGGAATCAGGGAGTTCCTGCGGTCGACCCGAAATCAGCCGGTTAAATTCTGGTTTACCCTTCCGCCCATGGGCACTATCAGCCCGGTGGCCAGGGAGCACCTGTTGAGTGTAAGTGAGGTGCGCCGCCTGCTGCGGAGGAGTGACTGTGTGGGCGCCGGAGAGACCTACTGGGGACCGGCCAATGCCGGTGATAAACAGCAGATTGACATCATCCGGGAAACCCTCCGGGCGGGGAAGAAGGTAGAGGGCCATTCCGCCGGGGCTTCCGGCAACAAACTCCAGGCATATGACGCTCTCGGCATCACTTCCGACCACGAGCCGATTACCTCTGGAGAAGCTCTGGAAAGGCTGCGCCTGGGACTGTCAGTCATGATCAGGGAAGGCGAAGTCCGCCAGGACCTGGAGGCTGTCAGCGGCATCAGGGACCAGCGGATAGATTTCCGCAGGCTGGCCATGTCGACCGATGGCATCGGCCCCTGGCAGCTCGTGACCCAGGGGTTTATGGACTGGTTGGTCCGGCGCGCCGTTGAACTGGGGTTCCCTCCTGTTCAGGCTGTCCAGATGGCGACACTCAATGTGGCGGAGCATTTTAATTTGCATGATTTCATCGGAGGCATTGCCCCCGGACGGTTTGCCGATATCGTGATGATACCCGATCTGGCAACAATCCGGCCCGAGATGGTGATCAGCAGCGGCCGGATAGCGGTGCAGAACGGGGAGGTCCTGGAGCAGCCCCGCCGCCATACCTATCCCGGGTTTGTTTATCAAAGCCTGAATCTGGACAGGGTATTTCAGGCCGGGGACTTTGCCGTGCGGTATTCCGGTCCCTCCCCGGCCCGGGTCAGGGTGATTGACCAGCTTACCAGGATATTGACCCGGGAGACCCTGAGGGATCTGCCGGTTTCCGATGGCGAGATCAGGATGGACCCGGCCGGTGATATTATTAAAGTAGCGGCGATCGAATATGTTCATGCCCCCGGCCGGACCTTTACCGGGTTTATCCGCGGCCTGGGCTTGCGCGCGGGAGCGGTCGCTACCAGCACCTGCTGGGACTCCGGCGACCTGGTGGTTGCCGGAGCGAACGAGGCGGATATGGCTCTGGCAGTCAACCGTATCATGGAGCTAAAGGGAGGCGCCGTGGCCTGCCGGGAGGGGAAAATCCTGGGGGAGGCGGCTTTCCCTGTGAGCGGCGTGATTTCTGAAGAACCGGTCGAAAAACTGGCCGAAAAACTGACCGGCATCCAGGAGGCCGCCGCCGGGATGGGCTGCGTTTCGCCGGATATCCGGACTACACTCTCGGTACTGCCCACTCCGGCCATACCCTTTCTCCGCCTGTGCGAATCCGGGCTTTTCGATGTGCGAAACAACTGCCCGGTAGGACTGGTGGCTGATGAGTCAGATTAAACATTCTATAACCTGGGAACAGCAGCAAAAGGCCCGGCAAAGGCTGGACCGGGAGACTGGCGCCGTCGTCAAGGACTGGGGAGGAAAGCTGCCTTTTGCGCTGGTTTATCCCAATGATTATTACATCGGCATGTCCAACCTGGGAATTCAGGCTATCTACGGCTGGCTTAACGACCGCGACAACGCAGTCTGCGAAAGGGTTTTCTGGGACAGGGAAAACCGCGACAGAGGGCAACTGCCTTTATCCGTGGAATCACAGAGGCCGCTGACCGATTTTGCGGTGCTGGCCTTTTCCCTGAACTACGAACTGGACTATTTGAATATCGCTTCCATCTTGAGGGCCAGCGGCATCCCCCTTTTTTCCGCGGACCGGAATGAGGAACAGCCGCTGATCATCGCCGGAGGCCCCTGTATCACAGCCAACCCTATGCCGGTTTCACCTTTCTTTGACTGCCTGTGTTCCGGAGAAGCCGAAGCCCTGCTGCCGTCTATGCTTCCGGTGTTGACCGTTGGCATCTCCGGAAAGCGGGACGATCTCCTCCAGGCGCTGTCGGCGCTGCCGGGACTTTACGTGCCGCGCTTTCATCCGGCAAAAGCAGTCATCCGGCAGTGGGCCCAAAACCTGGATGATTTCCCGGTGCATTCCATCGTTCTGACCCCGGACACCGAACTGGGCGACCTGTATTTGATAGAAGTGCAGCGCGGCTGCGCTCACGGCTGCCACTTCTGCATGGTCAGCCGGGCTTTCAGTCCCCTGCGCTTCCGTTCGGTAGACCTTCTGGTCCGGCAGGCCGAAGAGGGACTGAAATCCCGCCGGCGGCTGGGGCTCATGGGCCCCGCTGTGACCGACCATCCGCAAATAGAAATCCTGTTCGCGGAGCTGCTCCGGATGGGCGCCCAGCTCTCGATAAGCTCGATAAGGTTGACCTCGCTCACGCCACGGATCATGGAGCAAATGGTACAGGGAGGCATGCGCTCGATAGCCCTGGCCCCGGAAGCTGGTTCGGAATGCCTGCGCCGGTCGATTAATAAAGGCATTAACGAGGCCCGGTTCCTGGACTCCGTACGGTTGGCCGCGGAAAAGGGGATGCAGCAGCTCAAGCTCTATTTTATGATCGGCCTCCCGCAGGAAACCGGGGAGGATATCCAGGCCATTGTCGATCTGACACTGGCCGGCAAAGCTATTATAGATGACAGGCGCGGCAGGACCCGCCTGATTATGAATATATCCCCGTTCGTGCCCAAAGCCGGCACCGTTTTCCAGCGGCAGCCAATGGCGGATCTGGCTGTGCTGCGGCAGCGGCTGGGCTTTCTGAAAAGCAAGCTGTCGCACAAAGGCATCCAGATAAAGAGCGAAAGCCCCCAGTGGAGCGAGGTCCAGGCTGTCCTCTCGCGCGGAGACGCCGGCCTGGCGCAGGTCCTGGCGGATATTGAAAAAGGGTCTCTACAGGAGTGGCGGCAGGCGGCGGAGAAGCATAGTCTGGATATAGACCATTATGCTCACCGGATGTGGGGGGATGAGGCGGACTTGCCATGGGAAAGGACATAGGCCCTTCCTGTCATTGCGGGTCGCCGGGTGCCCTCCGCTGCGCCCTGTATGTAACGCAATGAATAAATTCCTTACCCAGCGCAAGGGTGGGTCTATGACCCCCACTAAAATTACCCCTAACCCAAAAGTAGGGGCGGATCCGAGATCCGCCCGCCCCAACCATCCTCCCCCCTGCCCATTCTGCCGGCTCTTCTAGCACTTCGTATAGCCGCAGCCGGGACAAACGAAACAACCTTCGGCATAAACCAGGAGGGTCGCGCATTCAGGGCATTGCCCGGCCATGTTTTTCACCAGGCCGTAGTCCTGGACTCCGGACTTGCCGCTGCTGTGACCGTTGCCGTTGCCATTGCCGTTGCCGTTCCTGGCGGCAGATGTGAATTTTTCCAGCACGGAGGAGATTGCATCCGCGCAGGAAAGCACCGATTTGCCGTTTTCCCAGGCGATTGACGGGCAGCGGATTCCCCGGAGTTGTCTGACTACGGACTCTACGTTGACTCCGGACCTTAGTGACAGGGATATCAACCGGCTGATGGCTTCCAGTTGAGCGGAAGCGCAGCCGCCGGCTTTCCCCAGAGTGGTGAATACCTCGCAAATACCCCGCTCATCCGAGTTGACGGTTATATAGATGCTTCCGCAGCCGGTAGTGACCTTTTCTGTGCAGCCCTGGGTTACCTTGGCCCTCTTGCGCGGTGTGGAGGAGACGGGCTCCGGTACAGCGGCTTCGGCCGGCTTTTTTTCAGTCCCGGTCGTTAATACCTGTCCTTCGCGGCTGCCGTCGCGGTATATCGTGATTCCCTTCAGTCCCTCCTCATAAGCTAGCAGATAGACTTTGGCGACATCTTCTCTGGTGGCCGTTTTCGGAAAATTGACTGTTTTGGAGACCGCGTTATCGGTTGACCTCTGGAAAGCCGCCTGCATTTTGACATGCCACTCCGGGGTTATCTCATGGGCGGTGACAAATACTCTTTTTATTTCCTCAGGTATGCCTTCGATATCTTTGATATGAGCTCCCCCGGCGAGCGACTGCATTAGTTCCTCGGAGTAGAAGCCGCCCTGTTTTGCCGCAGCTTCGAAATAGGGGTTGACCTCGATCAGGTGGGATCCGTCCAGGATATTCTTGGTAAAGCTCAGGGCAAAGAGGGGCTCGATGCCGCTGGAACAGCCGGCAATGATGCTCAGAGTACCCGTGGGGGCGATTGTGGTGCGGGTAGCGTTTCTGACCCTGGGCCCGTTGGGCACATCATAAACGCTGCCTTCAAAAGCCGGGAAGACGCCGCGCTCTCCTGCCAGTTCCTGAGAAGCCAGAAGGGCCTGTTCGTTGATAAAATTCATTATTTCGGTGGCGGTATTCAGGCCTTCTTCCGAATTATAAGGAATCCCCAGTTGCAATAGCATATCGGCAAAGCCCATTAGCCCCAGTCCGATCTTGCGAGTCTCCCGTGTCCGCTGCTCTATTTGCGGCAGAGGGAACTGGTTCACATCGATTACATTGTCCAGAAAGCGGACGGCGATATGGATTGTCCTGGCTATCTTCGGCCAGTCGATTTCAACTTCTCCGGCGGCTGTTTTCAGCATGTTGGCCAGGTTAATGGAGCCCAGATTACAGGATTCGTAGGGGAGCAAAGGCTGCTCACCGCATGGGTTGGTGCTCTCGATTTTCCCCAGGTGGGGGGTCGGGTTGCCCTCGTTGATCCGGTCGATGAAGATGATTCCGGGATCGCCGGTCCGCCATGCCCCGTCCACAATTTTATCGAATACCTGCTGGGCATTGAGCTTTCCCATGATTTCCCGGTTATGGGGATTGATCAGGTTGTAGTCCGTCCCGGCCTTGACTGCCTCCATGAATTCACGGGTTATGGCCACGGAGAGGTTGAAATTGGTCAGGGACACCATGTCTTCCTTGGCGGAAATAAATTTCAGGATGTCCGGGTGATCGATGCTGAGGATGCCCATATTGGCCCCCCTCCGCATCCCGCCCTGCTTGATGACGTCCGTTGCGGTATCGAAAGCCCGGATAAAGGAGACCGGGCCGCTGGCGATCCCCCCGGTAGACCCTACCCGGTCTTTTTCCGGCCTTAGCCGGGAGAAGGAAAAGCCGGTGCCGCCGCCGCTCTTGTGAATCAGAGCGGTATATTTAACGGCATCGAATATGGATTCCATGGAATCTTCTACCGGCAAAACGAAGCAGGCGGACAGTTGCCCCAATTCCCTTCCGGCGTTCATTAAAGTCGGTGAGTTCGGCAGAAAGTCCAGACTGGCCATCACCCGGAAAAATTCTTCTTCCCGGGACTGGATATCAGCCTCCGGGCTATAGATAGCATCGGCTGCCGCGATTGTTGCGGCTACCCTGCGGAACAGGTCTTCGGGAGATTCAGTGGGTTTCCCGTTTTTATCCTTTTTTAAATAACGCTTTTCTAGGACATGCAGCGCGTTTCCGGTCAGACCTGCCGCCGGGGCTTTCCCGGTCAGGAGAGCGGTCTTCTCTGCTTTCCGGATGGGAGTATTTTCAATGGCTGCGGATTTTACTTTTTCTTTAGGCAGAGCGGTCATATCTGGTTGATTCTCCTTTTTTTGCAATGGTTTTTCTTCTGCCAGGATATCTTTTAGAAGTTTTTGTATTTCTGAGACGCTGGGAGTATATTTCGCTTTGTATCTGATCTCGGGTACCAGTTCCTCCATTCCTGGCAGTGATCGCTGCTCGGTACGCTCGATTATCCGGTCGATAATCCGCTCTATCTGGTCCCTGTCGGAAATTCCCATCGACTCTGCCGCCGAAAAGATAGTTCGTGCGATCTGAGTTCGGTTAATAGGCATTGATGAGTCATCTCCTGAA
>JAQULX010000116.1 GCA_028718465.1 Dehalococcoidales bacterium
CCTGCTACGCCAGGTGGAGGAGAAGCTGGAATCCCAGGGCATGAGATCGGTGGAAGCCAAGGCATTTGTGAAACCGGTAAAGAGCCTGTTGACCGATAATCTTTTTTGGCGGCAGCAAAGCGACGGTCTGGCATTATTTATCCAGTCCAATATGTACCTTTATTACCGTGTCCCGATTCTCCTGAAAGAACAGGTGGGAGTGGGTGAACGGTTCTATATCAATCCTCTGGTGAAAATGTTCAGTGACTGCGGTTATTTTTATGTTCTGGCAATCAGCCAGAACGACATCAGACTACTGCAATGTACGGCTTCAGGTTCGGTACGCCTTGATGTAAGCAATTTACCTAAAAACAAGGAAGAAGCCCTTTATTATGAAACACCGGATAACCGCATGCGGTATCGTGTTTCAGCGCCTGCGGGAGGAAGCAATCTGGGCGTAACTACTGCAATACAGACCAGAGTGGGAAGCCGGCCGGACTACGCCAAAAGGAACATGATGCAGTATTTTCAACAGGTCAGCAGCGGTATCCATGAAAAATTGAGAGATGAGAAAATGCCGCTGGTCATGGCAGCGGTAGACTACCTTCATCCTATGTACCGGGAGGCCAATCTTTACCATAACCTGTTGCCTGATGGTGTGATAGGCAACCCGGAATTGCTTGGTGATGATGAGCTGCGTGAACAGGCCTGGAATATAGTCCGCCTTTATTTCGAGAAAGCCCGGAATAATGTAATAGCCGAGTTCCGGAAATCAGCCGGAACCGGCCTGACCGCTATTGGGCTGTCCGAGGTTATTCCTGCTGCGTATCATGGCCGGGTCAGATTTCTACTTACTGCTGAAGATGTCCAGCAATGGGGCGTTTTCAACCCGGATACGGATACAGTAAAGGTACACTCGAAGCCGGAGCAGGACGATGAGGACCTGATGGACCTGGCGGCTTATCAAACCCTGAGCCATTCCGGGACCATTCATACTTTAAATCCGAATGAAGTGCCGGGAGGAGCCCCGGTTTCAGCTATACTGCGATTCTAACGTAAGGGGAATACCTGGTTTTGTTCAACTTGCGCTGGTATGGTAACAAGAAAAAAATGGAGGTCGGTACTGATGGCAACGAGCAGCCAGTATGTTCGCTGGTTTGAGACATTGAACAATAAAGACGTTTCCCTGGTGGGCGGTAAAAACGCTTCTCTAGGGGAAATGTTCAGATCCTTGAGAGCGGAAGGAATCAAAATACCGGACGGATTTGCCACTACATCCGACGCTTATTGGAGATTCATGGAAGCCAATGGTCTCAAGGAAAAGGTACAATCGCGTTTACTGGAGATGGAAAGCGGACGGAAATCCCTGGTCCAGGCCGGTAAAGAGGTAAGGAGGCTTATTCTCGGTGCGCAATTCCCGGAAGAAATTGCCCTTGATATTCGTGAGGCTTACCATGAGCTGAGCCGGAGGTATCAAAAGGCCGAAGCGGACGTGGCAGTCCGCAGCAGTGCCACGGCTGAAGACCTGCCTACAGCAAGCTTTGCCGGGCAGCAGGAAAGCTTTCTGAATATCACCGGTGAAGGAGAGTTGCTGGAGGCCTGCCGGAAGTGTTACGCTTCTCTTTTTACCGACCGCGCTATAGCCTACCGCCAGGAAAAGGGGTTTAAACATATGGAGGTAGCGCTTTCCATCGGCATCCAGAAAATGGTGCGATCTGACCTGGCGGGCTCGGGTGTGATGTTTACCATAGATACGGAAACCGGCTTTCCTGATGTAATCATTATTAACGCCGCCTGGGGGTTGGGTGAGAATGTGGTCCAGGGGACGGTAATACCGGATGAATATTCGGTTTTTAAACCGCTGCTTGAACAAGATAGCTTCAAACCGGTTATCGAAAAGATCATGGGGGCTAAAGAAAAGAAGATGATCTATGCCACCGGCGGCACCAGGTCCACCAAAAATATCGACACGCCGGAATGGCAGCGCAGGCAGTATGTTTTAAACGAAGAGGAAATCCTTACCCTGGGACGCTGGGCGAAAAAAATCGAGCAACATTATCGTATTCCTATGGATATCGAATGGGCGAAGGATGGTGAAAGCGATGAGCTTTTTATTGTACAGGCCCGTCCGGAGACAGTGCAGTCGCAAAAAACGGCTGCTTCGATGAAAACTTACACCTTGAAAGAGAGAGGCCGGAGGATTCTTGCCGGACTGGCGATTGGAGAGGCAATAACAGCTGGCGAGGCCTCTGTTATCAAGCACGCCAGTGACATCGGCAGATTCAGAGATAACACGATTCTGGTGACGGAGATGACCGACCCCGACTGGGTGCCTATAATGACGCGGGCTAAGGGAATTATTACCGACCATGGCGGCCGGACTTCACATGCCGCCATTGTCAGCCGTGAGCTGGGAATTCCGGCAGTGGTGGGGACCGGCAGCGCTACTCAGGTGCTCCGGGATGGGCAAGAGGTCACACTTTCCTGCGCTGAGGGAAACGAGGGGTATATTTATGAGGGTATTTTAGATTACGAAGAGTCGGATGTGAGCCTGGCGGATATTCCTGAGACCAAAACCAGGATTATGATGAATATCGCCAATCCTCAAGCAGCCTTCAGATGGTGGCGGCTGCCATGCAACGGCATTGGTCTGGCCAGGATGGAATTCATAATCAATAATGTCATTAAAATCCATCCGATGGCGCTGGTGAAATTTAACGATCTTAAGGATGAGTCCGCCCGCCAGCAGATTGAGGAGATGACCCGCGGTTACAGTGATAAGACCGAATACTTTGTGGCGAATCTTGCCCGCGGGATTGCTCAAATCGCGGCTGCTCAATATCCTGATCCCGTGGTAGTCAGAATGAGCGACTTCAAAACGAATGAATATGCCAATCTGATCGGTGGAAGGCAGTTTGAACCGGAAGAAGAGAATCCGATGCTGGGCTTCCGGGGCGCGTCGAGGTATTACGACGATCGGTACCGCGAAGGTTTCGCGCTTGAATGCCGCGCCATTAAACAGGCCAGGGAGGAAATGGGGCTGTCTAATGTGATAGTTATGATACCTTTTTGCCGTACGGTAGGGGAGGCCGACAGGGTATTAAAGGTAATGGCGGAAAACGGTCTTCGACGAGGAGAAAATGGGCTCGAGGTCTATATAATGTGTGAGGTGCCTTCCAACGTCATTATGGCGGAGGAGTTTGCTGAAAAATTCGACGGCTTTTCTATCGGCAGCAACGATCTGACGCAGCTTGTTCTGGGGGTCGACCGGGACTCGACCAGCCTGGCCGGGCTGTTTGATGAGCACGATGAATCGGTGAAAAGGATGATGGCGAGCGTTATCAGGAGAGCGCATAAGACTCACCGCAAGGTGGGCATCTGCGGTCAGGCCCCCAGCGATTATCCGGACATTGCCGTTTTTCTGGTCAAGGAAGGAATTGATTCCATTTCGCTGAATCCGGACAGCGTTGTCCAGGTCAAAAAGCTGGTAGGGGAAACAGAAAAACAGATGCAAAATGAGGCCGCTGGCGGTCATACACCCCGGGACGGTACGCCGGAATAAATCTGCTAATAACGAAGATTATCCAACAAGATTATCAACTTTCCTTAGTGGCCTGGCCTTCCAGACCGGCCCCTCCATGGATGTTGATGCGCCTGGGCTTCTCCTCTTCCGGCTTGGGAATACTCAGAGTCAAAACGCCGTTATCGAAAGTGGCATCGGCTTTATTTGCCTCTACACTTCTCGGAATAGGTATTTTCCGGGATATTATCCCGTACTGGTTCTCTTTACGGATATACTCCTTGTCTTTGAAATCCCCTTCTTCTTTGCGTTCGGCTTTGATGGTCAAAATTTCTCCGGTAACGGAAATATCCACGTCTTCAGGTTTTACTCCCGGCAAGGCGGCTTTAATGATGAGATAGTTTTCGCTCTGGATAATGTCAATCGGGAAACCGCCGCCCCCCAACCCGATGGTGAAACCTCCGGGACGATTAACACTGTCCTCGAGTAGTTTATCCATAGCTTGCTTCAGTGACATTAAGTCTTGAGCCGGGTCCCAGCGGATTATGCTCATGGCAGCCTCCTTTCGATTTATTTTTTCCGCTCAATCATGCTATCATTACAATTGCCGTATATCTATATTATAAAACTAATTAATACCGGCTGACTCCGGGACTGAAGCAGGCAGGGTCATCTCCCTTCTTTCACGATTAATCCGGCGAAGGCTGTCAGCCGAAGTACTGTCATGCCGGAGTCCTTTGCAGAAGGGCGATGGATTTCACTTAAATACTGTTATTCTTGATCGCCCAATACGAGAATAACCGGGGTCCCGGAGCGTCTCCGGTCGGGATGACCAATCCAGCGTATTATTAAATGAATAAGCTCTGCTAAAGCGGGATAAAGAGAATAATAGCATTATTGCAATTGCAGGGTAGTATGTTATAATAAAATGCGTCTATTGTGCTGCAGGCCTTTAGAAAAAAATTGATTTGGGGAAAGTAAAAAATAGATGGTGACTAAAGACGAAACCAATACCGAAGCCAATGCCGAAGTTAAGATCGAAGCGCAAAAAGGGAATAGTTACGAACTCGTATTTATCATCCACCCGGAAGTAGCCGATGATGCGCTTGACCCGCTGATTAATGGGGTGACCCAGTATATTACCGGGAAAAACGGAGAAGTAATCGAAGTTGCGCGCTGGGGCCGGAAGAAACTGGCGTATCCTATCAAGCATTTAATGGAAGGCAACTACGTGTTGGTAAAATTCAGACTTGAACCAGCCGCCAACAGGGAACTGGAAAACAATCTTAAAATCTCGGAAAAAGTTTTACGCTATTTACTAATTAAAATAGAAGATTAGTAAGGAGGCGCCAGTTTATGGACAATCAACAATCAGGGCGGGAAGGTGTCCGGTCCACTTCGAGTTTAAATAAAGTCATGATTATTGGAAATCTGGGCGGTGAGCCGGAGATGCGATTCACTCCTAACGGTAACCCGGTTACTACATTCAGAGTCGCTACCAACCGTGTTTACAATACCCCTGACGGCGAGCGGAGAGAAGAGACCGAGTGGTTTTCAGTCGTCACCTGGCAGAGGTTGGCGGAGAACTGTAATCGATTTCTAACCAAAGGCCAGAAGATATATGTGGAAGGCAGGCTGCATAACCGCACATGGGACGGAAATGACGGACAAAAGCATTCCCGTGTGGAAATCATTGCCAATAATGTAATATTCCTGGATAAACGGGCTGCTTCTCCCAGCGTTGAAGATAAAATGGATGATGGTGAGCCCGGCGATATAGAGCCGCAGGACTTGCCGTTTTAGTTATTAAGAAATACAGATATTCTATAACAGGTAGGGAGTTAAATTAGCGTGAACGATACCAAGATGGCCAGACCCAAAAGAAGGTGGGAGGGATCGAAATACGTTCCCAAACGTAAAGTATGTTCCTTCTGCAGCGACAAAATTGATGTGATAGATTATAAAGACGCAGCCAAGATGCGACAGTATATCTCGGACAGAGGCAAGATTGACCCGCGCCGGAAGACCGGGACCTGCGCCAAGCACCAGAGAGCGATAGCAGTGGCTGTAAAGAGAGCCAGGCACCTGGCGTTAATTCCATATGTTCCGGCTCATATCAACAAGACCGGCGGAGTGGGCATCCGATTTTAGTTAACATAAATTAGTCAATGGCTATAAACTGATTGCTAATAACTAAATATTAATAATAAGGAACTACAGTGGCTACAAAAAGGACCTGGCAACCCAAAAGAATACCGCGCAAGCGCGAGCATGGGTTTTTAAAGAGAATGAGCACCCGGGGAGGCCGGGATGTTCTAAAATCGAGACGGTTAAAGGGACGCAAACGATTAGTTGTAGTTTAGTGAATAGCGATTTGCACCTCACTAAGCCAGATCAATATAAAGCAGTCTATAACAGAGGTTTTACACAGACCGATCGTTTTCTTGTTTTAAAAGCTATGCCAAATGGACTTGAACATTCCCGGTACGGGTTTTCTGTCAGCAAACGCGTTGGCAAAGCAGTAGTCCGCAATAGAATAAAGCGCATATTACGTGAGATATTAAGGCTAACGCCGCTGAATCCCGGATGGGATATTGTGATAATCGCACGCAATCCATCCTCTGGCGGAAACTTCCGGCAGTTGCAAAAGTCGGCATTGAATCTCCTGGGACGGCTTGGGATAGCAGCGACATGATGAAAAAGATAGCTTTGGGAATGATTAGATTATACCAGGTAACAATATCGCAGGTTACACCGCCGCAGTGCCGGTACATACCAACCTGTTCTCAGTATACATTTGAGGCTATCAGTAAATATGGAATAATAAAAGGAATCTGGATGGGGGCCAGGCGAATTGCCCGCTGTAACCCTTTCCATGAAGGCGGATATGACCCGGTGCCATAACTTTAGAACTGGGGGTAATTATTAATTGAGCTTGAAGAGGAACCGGAAATTACTCGTTAAGGTAGTTGTATTTTTCTGTTTAATTATTCCAATCGCTGTTTTATTCACAGGATGCGTGCAAGGCATGACCCCTATAGGCTGGTCGGGAATCGCTATCAATGATAGCGGCATCGCCTTCACCGGGACAAAAGAAGGCCGGATGGCTTCCATAGATCTCTCTAATAATTCGATCCGG
Organism: Dehalococcoidales bacterium; assembly: GCA_028718465.1. The sequence goes on from JAQULX010000116.1 coordinate 6,639, forward strand.
TTCGCCGAGGCGCTGAAAACAGCCCCTGTTGGAGGATTCGGTTGCGCTCCCAGCACCGGTTCAAGCGGCAGCGCCTGTGGAGGGTCTGCCCCGGCAGTAGCGATCTACGGCACTCCCGCCCTGGCAAACGTACCGGTACTGGGCGAACTGGCCTATATTGCCGGATACAATGGCAAGGTATTTGCCTATGAAGCCGCCTCTCTACAGCCAAGGTGGACCTATCCAGTGGAAGGTAATATAAGTCCTATCGTCAGCCAGATTGTCGTTTCCGGGGATACACTCTATTTCGGGGGAACCGACCATAACGTGTATGCCCTGGACATAGCTACAGGCGCTCTAAAATGGAAATTCGCTACCGAGGATGAAATATGGTCTTCTCCAGCAGTTGCTGGCAATATGGTTTTTATCGGATCATTCGACCGGAATTTATATGCTCTGGACGCAAATAACGGCACCAAGATATGGGAGTTCACGACGGGGGCTAATATTGTGTCTACTCCGGTGTTTTATGACGGTATAGTCTATTCCGGTTCTCTTGATCGTAATTTTTACGCCATCAACGCGGCGGATGGAAGAGAGATCTGGAGGTTTCAGGCCGGGAACTGGTTCTGGGCTAAACCTGTTGTGTTAGAAAACACCGTTTACGCCGCCTGCCTGGACAACAGGATCTATGCGCTTGATGCCAGGACCGGCAACCTGATTACCAACCATGATGCCGGAGGTCAGATTGCTGCGGACCCGGTCGTTCTCAATAACATGATCATCGCGGCTACCAAGAACGAACGGTTGATGGGCTTCGATATAACTAACCCTGCGACAAGCCCGAGATTGCTGGCGAATATACCCAAAGATGTAACAGCGCCCCTGGCTGCACGGGGCAATAATGTATATATCAACAGCCCCGATAATAATTTATATGTTTATGATGTTGTTACGGGGGCCCGGTTTACCCCGATTTCTTTAAACTATCAACAATAAAAAACTAGACGAGAGAGGTACGCGAAGTTGGGCCAGATTTGGGATATAGGTATGCTCAATTGGATGGTGAACGTTCTCATCGCACTGTCCCACTTTTTGTTTAATAACTTCGGACTCACCATCATAATCCTGACTCTGCTTATCAGGTTCATTTTGCTTCCTCTGACGTTAAAACAGCTTCGCGCTACCAAGGCTATACAGTCTCTGCAACCTCAACTCATGGAATTGCAGAAAAAATACGGCAAAGACCGGCAAAAAATGGCCCAGGAGCAGATGCGGCTTTATAAGGAGTCCGGTGTGAGCGCCTCCGGGTGCGCTATACCGATGCTGATACAGTTTCCTATCTGGATTGCC
>JAQULX010000117.1 GCA_028718465.1 Dehalococcoidales bacterium
CTTTGATAATCCTTCAGATTTGTGGAGAATTCTCGTAGTGGGAATACTGGCCTATGTGGGGCTGGTCTTCTTCCAGCGCATTAGCGGCAAGCGGACTCTTTCTAAAATGAATGCTTTTGATTTGATTGTGACTGTCGCTTTGGGTTCAACCTTAGCTACAGTACTGCTTTCAAATGATGTGTCTCTATCTGAAGGTCTGCTAGCATTTGCCATCCTGATGCTACTTCAATTTACTATTACCTGGCTATCAGTAAGAGTAAAACCCATTAAAAGCCTGGTAAAATCGGAACCGCGCCTGTTGTTTTATCAAGGCAGTTACCTGGAACATGCTTTAAACAATGAGCGTGTTTTAAAAGAGGAGGTTAGACAAGCTATCCGGGCAACAGGAAAGGCTTCTCTGGATGATGTAGCGGCAGTAGTGATGGAAACAGATGGATCCTTCTCGGTAATCGGACAAAGCAGAGGGAAATTAACGGCATTAGAGGATATCGATTTACCAGATAAGCAACGGCAATCTCAATGAGATCGAGAACAGGTTTTGAATACAGATCGAAAAACAAGCCGGACTGCCGTAAAACCATTTCCCTGAGTCAAAAATAAAATTAGATTGACGTTATTATCGGGTTCTTTCGAAAACAGACTGTTTCTCCACCCTGGGCTCACTAGTCCAGTAACTTTCACGTTTATAATAACGGTGTAGTCTGTCCTCATAATCCCTGGAAATTGGTTTTTCCTTATCGTATTCGGGAGCCTGTTTAATAGCTTCGCGGTTCAGATTAACGAATACTTTATGGTCATTCCAGCTTACCTGTTTAGCCCATTGAGGAGGCAGCAGAACCTCTCCTCCCGGCCACCAGCTTTTCGTATCCACGATCAGGTAACGCACCCTCCAGGTTTCATTATCAATAATGAAGTCAGCAACATGCCCAATTTCTCCATCTTCAGCCTGAACGTTATATCCGCTCACTTCGTTTGAGCTTCTTAAATTGGGGTCCCATTTCTGCTCTTCGGAATTAGCTTCAGGCTGTCTATGCCGCTCACGATAAGGGTAATAATAAGGTCCCCAGGCATAAGGTCCGTACCAGTAGGCTGGCCATCCATAATAGCCGTAGTAGTCAATTTCATACTGGCGCGATACCGGCTTATCGGCATCCCAGGAAGGACTATCTTCAATCTGCTTTTTAGTTAACCTGGTATGAATTATCTTGTCATCTGCATTCATACCTGATACTGCATAAGGAGAGATTAAAACTTTCCTTCCCACAAGCCAACTCCCGGTATCCGCCACCAAATAGCGGATAGTCCAGAACTTATCATCAAAGTAGAAGTCATTTACCTTGCCAATCTCTCCATCGGATGCACCCAATTTATAACTTCTGATGTCTTTAACTTTATATAGCATGTCCAATGCCTCCTGTAATTTTCCTCGGGTCTGGTTTCAGGTTCCCTCACATTCATTCTCAACTTTTCAGTCGCCCGAAAACACAGCTTGTCATCGAGTAATCCCTGATACGCTGGTATCTAAGCCGTATTTAAGCGATTCACAGATTAGTATCTCCCTTATTAAGTTTATACAACAGTTAGCCATGATATTAATCAACCATTTCACGTAGTCATTTTTCATATTACATTTAGTTGTAGCGTTTCCAAATTCAGGTTTCAGTTTTCCTCTTCGAAGTACTGTAAAACTAATGCCTGTGTTAACAAATATGCTAAAAGACGGAGTATGCCATTTTAAAATATTAATAGGCTATCTATGCTATTTGGTAAAGTCTTATCCGGGTAGGGAGGTGAGATGGTAGTTCGGCTCTTTACAAAACGCTCTCTGATAATGAGTCTGGTTAGCGCTGTTATAGGGGCTGTAATATTCGGAGTCGTCGCTTGGTTGGCCAAGACCGGAACAATCTTAAGGAGGAGAACATGAAGAGCACCCACCTTATACTGAAGAGACAGTAAAAAGAGCCATAACTCAAGGCGTTGACCCGGCTGGAGATCCCCGAGAAGAATATATGCCGCGCTGGCGTATGTCTCCGGAAGATTTAGATGACATTATCACTTACTTAAAACAATTACAGTAAACCCCAGGCGTAGCCAATCAACAGTTAGCCAAAATCTCCTAATTACTCAGAATCATTGTGATTATTGAGCTTATTTTGTTTTTGCCTCAGGTTATGTCAAAGAACTGTAAAATGTGAATTATGAGAACGATATAGAAAGACAAGCTCAAACTGACATGGATAAATCTCCAGGGTTTTAATAGTCTACTAATAAGTCCAAATCTTAAGAGAAAACCGGTCAGTACCATTATCGCCACTATGATAAACAGGGTCAGTCCAGTTGAATGAGGAGCCTCGAACCCAGACGGTCTTCCAGCCTGCTGAGTGTAGTGGATAGAGATCAGAAAGAAAGCAATCAGATTGCCGAAAACATGAACTTTAAACAGGGTCCCATATTTGCCACGGGAATGGCGTTTAAGATACGAATACAGCGGCGTGATAATAGCAACATATCCAGCCCCAAACCAACCTAACCAGTGTGTGAAAGAGTAAGGCCCCAGAGGGAAGCGCCAGTCCCACCAGCGCTGGTAATTGCCGATTGAGACAACGATTATCACCAAGAGAATCATCAGAACCAGCCAGAACTGAAAATTTGATAACGGGTTTCTCAATTGGTAACTCTCCGCTGCAAGCAAAAATTAACTTGTGAGTCGCCTCACTTCCAATATCGCTATCTTATACTTACTATCTACTATAGCGATATTCGATTTGCAAATGGACAACTCTGAATTAACTGATTTTACTTTACTATTACTGCAGAAAGTGACCAACAAATGTGCCCTATTCAGCCCCAAAAGAGTAACCCGATCAAAGGCGAGGTATTGTCCGTAAGCTAATGCTAGTGTAGAATAAACATAATCAAAAAGAACCTTTTATGGATAATCTTTACAGTTTTCTCGAGAAAGGATAATCCGCTATGAACACTCTTAACGGCAAGAACAAGGTTGAATTTATCTGGCAGGTAGCGGACTTGCTGCGCGGGCCTTACAAACCCAATCAATATAAAGATGCGATGCTGCCGTTGGGCAAAACCTGCTGAAGAAGGTTTATGAGCAAATACACAGGGAGAATCAATCTCAAACATCCGGTGTCTGACTCCGATTATATTAGTATGGTATGTTTTGCGGGATATGAATTTTCCATATGAATAATAAATTCGATCGCGTGCCCCAACCCAAAGTGCCTCCAGCTTTTTTCTATGGTTATATCATCGTTTTAGTTCTTTTTATTCTGCAAATGGCGATGACAGGTCCGCGCACCTCCTTTGGTGTCTTCATAAAGCCGCTCACTGCTGAATTTGATTGGCCCCGGGCTCTGGTGGCCGGGGCTTATTCACTCTCCTCGATTGTGCAGGGTTTCTCCGGGATCATGATGGGATGGTTAAACGACAGGTTGGGTCCCCGACTGGTTTTGACCATCTGCAGCGTGCTGGTGGGTGCAGGTTTGATGTTAATCTATTTTATTGATTCCGCCTGGCAGTTGTATTTCCTGTATGCGGTGCTGATCGGGAAAGGGATGGGAGGGCTCTTTGCTCCGCAAATGTCTACTGTGGCCAGGTGGTTTATCAAGCGCAGAAACATCATGACCGGTTTATTGATGGCGGGCAGAGGCGTAGCCGGTTTTATCGGTCCCATTATCATTACCTGGCTCATCTATACTTATTCCTGGAGGCAAGCCTTTCTCTTAGTGGGTGCTACGGTTTTTATCCTGGTCATGGCAGGGGCCCAATTTATCCGGCGGGACCCTTCCCAAATGGGACAACTCCCCTATGGTGAGAGAAGCGCACCGAAAGGTAAAAGTCGATCCGATGTCACAGGGTTATCCTTGAAACAGGCATTGTATACCAGGAGGTTCTGGATATTTGCGATTATCATATTCTGTGCCGGTTTCTGCGTCAATACTCTAACCGTACATATCGCGCCTCTGGCTATCGATCACGGAATTTCGCCGGCGGTGGCAGCCATAATATTATCTATTATGAACGGCACAACCATGGTGGCAACGATTGTGGTGGGTTTCGCGGCCGATAGAATTGGTATTCTAAGGGCTTTTACCACCAGTATTTTCCTTTTCTTTTCCATCTGGCTCTTACTATTACCGGTTACTTCTCCCTGGCTATTAGCCTTATTTGTGGTAATACTATCGTTTGGGGCCGGCGGTATTGCGGTTATGGAATCCGGACTGACGGCCGAACTCTTTGGGATGAAAGCGCACGGGGCGATTTTGGGCTGTATTATTTTTAACTGGACGCTGGGAGGCGCCTTAGGTACTTTTATAGCGGGCCTGGTATTTGATACTACCGGCAGCTACCAGTGGATTTTCTTAGCCTGCGGGATCCTCGTCATGATTGCCTTTATTCTGGCAATTTCCCTGAACCGGTTAAGAAAAACAGAAACTGTTATATAGAGCGGGAATAATATGATGGCAAAAGGGAAATCTCTTTCTCTTTCTACTCTCTTCTGGACGTCTTCTTAAACGCCTCAACGGAGGCATTCTTCGGGACCATGTAGATCAGCGGCAACGAGAACAACATCAATACTCCGATCCCTATTAGCACCAGGAAGAAGCCCTGCTCGATGCTGCTGGAATTGTGCAATGCCAAGGTCATGGTGGCGATGCCGATGGCGCCGCCAACCTGCCTGAACATTCCTCGTACTCCTGTGATTGTCCCTACTCTCTCCGGCATCAATTCGATGCAGGCGTTATTGGCGGCTGGAAGCGTAATGCCCTGGGCTACTCCGTTGACCAGCAAAATCAATCCTAAAAGCACAAAGCTGTTCATCTGCCATCCGAAAATGGTGGTCTCCGGATTCACGATGGCCATTATGCCGACGGTCGCAGCTGTAACAATCGTACCGATTACCATCGGCTGGCGGTATCCCCAACGCAACAGGGAAATACTGACTAAGGCTGAAGCTATTAAAACTCCGATTGATCTGGGTGTCATGATCAGTCCGCTTTCGAAAGTAGACATGCCGAATATCGTAATGGCATACAGTGGAATAAAGCTGGTAATTGCGAATAGTCCAAGACCCAGGATAAAGTTAAGTACGTTGGCAGCCAAGAAACGTTTCTCCTGAAGTATCTCTACATCGATTATCGGATTTATCACCCTAACCTGCCGGCGCATGAATATTATGATCAAGACCACGCCAGCGGCAAACAAAAGTCCTACCGCCGTCCATGGGATTCCCTGTTCGGTGTTCCCCATCAGGCTGATTCCCGCTAAAAAGGTTGAAATAATGACCATAAGAAATCCGGCTCCCACCAGGTCCAACTTGCTGGCTTTGCCGCGGTTTTTGGGTAATAAGATGATGATTGCAATCAATATCAGAATGCCGAAAGGTACAAAAATCCAGAAGCTGGACTGCCAGCCGAAGGCTGTAACTAACCAGCCTCCTAAATTAGGACCGAATATTGTGCCAATGGCATAAACACTGGAAAGAAATCCGATGTACTGTTGGCGGCGGCTGCTGAACTCTTCAGCGATTACGGAAGTGCCTACCGGCAGCAGCCCGCCTATTCCCAGTCCCTGGATAAGGCGGAAAACAATCAATAGTATGATGTTTGGCGCTATGGCGCAAAGCAATGAACCGACTGTAAAAAGGATTATGCACATTATAAAGGTTATCTTGCTGCCATAAGCATCGGAGATTTTGCCTATCAGAGGCATACCCGCGGTGGCGGCCACCTGACTCACACTGAACACCCATCCGGCCACTATGAGTGTAGTATCAAATGCTGAGACGATTTGAGGAAAAGCTACTGCCACTACAGTGGTGCTGATAGCGGCCATCAGCATTCCGATGCTGACCACTGCAAATATCAGGTATTTCTTCATGCTCTGCTTTCTTTATCCCAGAAACAACAAAGGGATATTCAAAAATACTGATGGTTCCATTATTCAAGATTTATCGCAGTCAGAAATGCCTGTTCATCAAAGTATTCAAAATATCGCTGCGAAATCAGTTTTCTTTACTCTGCTTCTCCATACCTTAACAGGCGCAAGAGAATGGTACTGTGGCTACAACTTCGCTAATACCCGTCCTTTCGCAGGAAGAACGAGTGACGCAATCTCCAACTTAACACTTTGGGCAGTCTGGAAAGGCGCCTAGTACTACTCGCCCGTGCGAGTAGTACAGTGACGAAGCAATCTGAGCTCAATGTGATTCAAATAAGCTTGAATAAAAAACACCAGTATGGTTCTAGTATACATCAGTGCGCTCTCAATGCCTATAGACCCTTAATAGAGACCATCGGAATATGCATAAGAACAACCGCTACGCCCGTCAAGTTACGATCAGAAAAATGATAGTTCTAACAAATAGCAAATATTATGGTGAAAGAGAATATATGGAAGAGTAGCAGAAACTTTACCTAAATATTATTAGAATACATCCCAGCCGCGGAATAACCGAAAATTTTGAATTGTGCTAGAACTGCATGCGTTTGGAAGTTATAAATAGATGGTAAAACCGAAAGTCTGGGAGATTTTTATGAAATATAAAGTTAATTTGCAAGAAACGAGCGAAGGATTTGCAGTGTGGGTCCCAGGCCTTCCAGGCTGTTGGTATCAGGGAAAAACCGAGAGAGAAGCTCTTGAAAACATTAAGGACGCTTTGGATTCCTATTTGGAAACAGTTGAGGAGCTAAGCAAAGACAGCAAATCAAGCTATGTAGAAGTCGAATAGATTAATGCCGAGTCTACCAGGCATAAACCACCAACGAGCCGTGAAAGCGTTCAAGAAACGCGGTTTCTGAATTACCAGAGAAGTAAAAAACACATTACTATGACAGATAGAGGATCATAACCATTCACAGAGCTAACCCTGTAAATGCTTTTACCATGGGTGGAATAATAATAGATGCAGGTTTAACTATTGAGGAATTCAAAGAGCTTTTATAGAAACTCGACCTTATCCAATGGAGAACTAAATCAGGTACTTTCCAAAGGCATTTCTGAATTTCTATTAATTAATTTAAGCGATACAAAGCTGAGTTAATCGACGCTTTAATTAGAAGCAGGCAATAACCGGTCCCCAAATTGCAATAATTTTTCTTTTCCACTTATTGACAAGCCATATGAGTTGAGTTGATCCTGCAGTGTTTCAAGTTTTCCATATCCACCGATATAGCCATTAACTCTTGCTGCGGCTGTCGATTGTATTAACATACTGATATCCGGATACATGGATGTAAATTCATTGAACAATAATTGTTCACCCTGCAGATAATACTTCTGATGGTAATCCTCCGCAAGGTAGAACTCCGAAAAGGGAATCACTTCGGTAAGAATTGCTCGACCCAAGCCAGCCTCTTTACGCCGCATCGATTCTGAAGCTGCATTTTTCTGCTCTGCGTTATGGTAAAAGATGATTGACATGTATTGCCTCGACCACGGTTGCGTCGTTGGGTCATGGCTATCCCAGAAGACCTCTAACAATTCTTCATAGGAAATCTTTGTTGGATCAAATTCTATTTGCACTGATTCTGAATGATCTCCAAGATTGTAATAAGTGGGACTATTTGTCGTGCCACCGGCATAACCGACACGAGTTCTAACCACACCTTCTAAACTCCCGAACCGGGAGTCCGGTCCCCAGAATCAGCCTAGAGCAAAGGTAACTATCTCCGTTTTAACCGGCACAGTCATATCAATGGGAGGTATCTTCAGATCAGGCGTCGTCATATTGTTTTCTCCATTATTCACTTTAGTCTTGCTATTGCAACCTATACTGACACTAGCCAGGGTCTTTTCATTTGGTCTCCAGGGCTTTAAACAATAGTTTAAGCAAAGTTGAACTCTGAGGCTGCCAGGCGTTTTCTCTAATAGCCGCAGCGATATTACTGGCTCCGCTACCATGCAATAAACC
>JAQULX010000118.1 GCA_028718465.1 Dehalococcoidales bacterium
GGGTCCTGCACTATTAGATCGGCGTAAGCCCTGTTGAGCGCCCATGTGTCGGAACCCACACCCGGCAATTCACCCACTGTCGCCAGGGGGAGTTTTCCGGGTTCGGCGAAGGTCCTCAGGTAGGCCATGTTGGCAATATTGGTTTGCACTGCATTTACTAGCTCGGTGCCTTTGGCCAGGGTTTCCGACCAGTAGATTTCGAACTTGACCTGTCCCTGGGTGCGTTCTTCCAGTATCTTCGCCATTTCGGTGGCTATTAATGTTATGCCTAATCCGGGTGGAGGACCGGTAGTGGTCGGAGCCAGCCGTATTGTTATGGCTTTACCTGTTGACGATATCGGAGTGGTGGCCTGAGTTGAGGTGACGGGTTCCGGGGCAGTAGTGGTGGGTGCGGGGGCGGCTGTGGTGGTTGCTGGAGAAGATGAGCAGCCTCCCAGGATTAGAGCCGAAACCATGATAACTGCTGCCAGGACCAGTAGATGCTTCTTCATCGATTTCCTCCTTAAAATTTTATTATCTGTTTCTAGTCAGAGCATTATTTATCGTGTTGCCGGAGGATTTGTATTAGAAGTTGATGAAAAGTGATTTGGAGCGCCGTATATGTTTATCAATTATGTGTTATAATAGTGCTCTAAATACCTATTAACAATCGGTAGACTGGTTGATTCCTGTCATCCGGATGGTTGATTTATTTCATCCGGATGGTTGATAATTACATTGGTCCCCTTCATTTCTGGCTGGTACGCATATTTTCACTGTCGTCCAGCGAGATCATAACGCAAGAGCATCAATAAGAGGGGTGAATTTATTAGCGCTGTTAAACCGAAATGTCATAATTCTGAAGCTAAAAGTCTGACATTTAGTTTTGCGGTTGCTGTAATAAATAAGTTGCAATTATAATGACCATTTACGAATAGTACTGCGGGGTGCAAACTTTGGAGGCATTACGCTGGATTAAATTTAAACCCAGATTAAGCATCACCTATAAAATCCTGGTTTATTTTCTTGCTTTGCTTTTATTCTCGCTTGTTCTTACAGGTTACTTTACCAACAGGACCGTTGACGAAATAGGGCGTGTTGCAAAGGAGAACAATAGCTACCTGGCTCTAAATATTACGGACAGCAGTATTAATGCCCTGGAACTGGTCGGTAAAAACGCAGTCATTAACCAGGCTGGAGAAGTAGCCAACCAGGTTAAAAATTATCTGGATTCATATTATGATAGCAAGTTAGACGTGGAAACCCTCAAACAGGATGTTTTTTTAGCCAGGATTGCTTCCCAATCCTTCGGGTCCACCGGAATAACCACTGTTTACCTTGAGAGGCAGCTTTCGGTAACTGACAGTATTGTGGCGCTTTTTGATGTCGTCCCGGTTTCCGAGGGTATAACAATCCAAGACTTCCGGGACCTGAATTTATCCTGGATATCAATGGCCATCATTGATGGCAATTTTACAGGATATTACCAATGGGAGATGCCCGACGGTAATATTGTATCGAAATTTATTTCGATTGTAACCCTGGACGGAAACGGTTATCTGGGACCTGTTAGTGATGAATACTTCATTTTAGATACCGACGGCAGGCTATTAATAGTGGCTACCATGAATACGGAGGAGCTTTTATCCCCGGCGAAGGCCATGCAATCCGATATAGATTGGGCCAGTATGCAGGTTCAATCCGAAATAGCCCGGCAGCATGAACAAATGCAGATATTTAATATCGGTATATTGGCCTTAATAATTCTGATTTCCTGCATTATAGCTTTTTTATTATCCAAAACTATTACAAAACCCGTTATAGCTTTAACTGAAAGCGCCAGGGTAATAGCCAGAGGCAATTTCAACCAGAGAGTAAATATAAAAACCGGTGATGAACTGGATGAACTGGCTGATCAATTTAACAAGATGGCCGTATCCCTTGATAGCTTCTATAACGATCTGGAATCCAAAGTGATCGAAAAAACCCGCATCGAACAACGCCGTTCAGAGCAACTCAGGACTGTGAATGAGATAGGGAGACAGATCAGTTCGATTCTGAGTATAGACAAGCTCTTACCTTATGTTATTAAAAGCTTGAGTAACAACTTCCATTACCATAACGTCAGGATCTACGCCGTTGACCCGGAAAACGGTGAAATCCGGCAGCAGGCCGGTACCGGACAGGATACAGTAGTATTTCCGGTGGATGCGACCATAGAAAATATACCCAGACTGGCCTTCCGGGCTTATCAAGCAGGCAAGCCGGTATCGGTCCGGGATTTCAGTCTGGAGAAATCCTGCCGGCCCGAAAGCGCTGAAATCAGATCGGCAGTCGCTGTACCGATCGTGATGGGTAAATCGAAACTGGGCGTCATTGAAGTGCACAGTGTGGAGGCAAATGCTTTCGACGACATCGATTTGTTTACTATTCAGACTTTAGCCGATCAAATCGCGGTGGCCATTACTAACGTTCATCTGTATCATGAAACACGGGATCTGGCAGTTGTCGAGGAGCGCAACCGTCTGGCCAGGGAAATTCATGATACTTTAACTCAAGGTTTTGCCGGAATTGTTCTTCAGTTGGAAGCGGCTGAACAGTCACTTTATGATGATATCAAACAGGCTCAGGTGCATCTGGACCGGGCCAGGTCATTAGCCCGGGAGAATCTTAATGAAGCCAGACGCTCGGTTTGGGATTTACATCCCCGGACATCTCCCCAGAATCCGGTCATTGAAGACCTGCGGAAAATCATCACCGATTTCATCCGCAACACCGGTATCCGCGTAAATTTCAATGTTTCTGACGGCCAGCGTCCTTTATCTTCCGAAATAAGCGGGGCATTGGTAAGAATCTGTAAAGAAGCCTTAACCAATGTGGCGAAGTATTCTAAAGCTCAAAAAGTCAATATAAAACTGATATTTACCAACAACAAAATAGAATTAAGCATTAGTGACGACGGCATCGGATTTGATACCGGTCAGACAAAAAGCGATGCCTTCGGTTTGATCAGTATGCGAGAACGCAGTCAGGTCCTTGGCGGCGAATTCATCGTCCATAGTGAAAAAGGGCATGGTACCACGGTAATGGCAAGTATACCCATCAAAGGAGGCCGGAGCAATGGAAAAAATTAGAATTCTTATTGCCGACGATCATCCGGTAGTCAGAGAGGGGCTTTCCAGTATGTTGAATAAGCAGCCGGATTTCCAGGTCGTGGGGGAGGCGGAAAATGGGCAGGATGCGATCGATCAGGCTCTAAAACTTAAACCGGATGTGGTCCTGCTGGATTTGAGAATGCCGGTGGTTGACGGCGTTGAAGCAATGAGAAAGATTAAGGAACAAGATCAAGATATAAAATATGTGGTTTTAACGACATATGATAGTGATGAGTATATCTTTCAGGGTATTGAGGCAGGCGCTACCGCTTATCTGCTAAAAGATTCTCCCAGAGAGGAATTATTCAAGGCTATCAGATCGGTAATGCAGGGCGAATCCCTGATTCAACCCTCCATAGCTTCGAAGGTCCTGGATCGGTTCGTCAAGATATCTCGTGAAATCCGGGAACCCTCCGGATTTTCCAACCGTGAAATCGAGGTCATGGGACTTATGGCAAAAGGATTATCCAATAAAGATATCGCGGATAGCCTTTTTTTGAGCGAAAGTACGGTCAAAACTCACATTCAAAACATCTTTCACAGATTAAAAGTAAAGGATCGCACAGAAGCTGTCATGGTAGCCATTAAAAAAGGCCTCATCGCGCCGTGAGACAACCCATTCATAATTTACCCGCAGCCGGCGCCATAGCCTCCCGGGACATATCTCCGCCTGAATATCAGCGCACCACAATACTATTTATGGAACAAAATAAATGCCTGTTTAATGCATCCCTTCCCCGGGCTTCGCTCCGCCGTATTCTCCTGTCACCCCAATGGAGCCTCACTCCCTATCTTCTGAGGCGGCGAAGGGTCTCAGGATGGGGGTATCTAACGTATAGTATGGACCCTTCCCACCCTGGGATACTTCAGCCTGCCCTACCCAGGCCCCCGGCATAGCACCGTATTTTTGCAGAATCTTCTTGCGCTATATTTATAACATCCGGTTGAACACTGTCTACACCGATCCATTGTCTGGTATAATAATTATTATGTAAATTCTGGTTGCTAAACTCGAGCTATACTGTTACTATTTAAGTTTGTTGGATATTTTATAACCTGACACAGGAGGAGAAGTTGAAAGGCAAGGACTTGTTATCGATAACAGATTTAAGCAGTGAAGAGGTCCATATCCTTCTCGCTGATGCTGAGGAGATGAAGATTGATAAATGGTCGTCTCTTCTGGAGAGGAAGATTCTGGCCCTGGTCTTTGAGAAACCTTCCCTCCGCACACGGGTCAGTTTTGAGGTAGCTATGAGACAGCTTGGCGGCTACACGATTTATCTTTCTCCCGCCGAGGTAGGCCTGGGCAAGCGAGAGCCGCCCCGTGATGCGGCCAATGTGCTTTCTCGCTATGTGGATGTCATCGCCGCCAGGACTTTCTCGCACGAGACCGTGGCAGAACTGGGCAAATACGCCGGCGTGCCTGTTATCAATGCTCTGGATGACCTGGAACATCCCTGTCAAGCCCTGGCTGATCTCCTGACGGTCCAGGAGAAGAAGGGAGAACTGAAGGGATTGAGAGTGGCCTATATCGGCGACGGCAACAACGTGGCCAACAGCCTGATGCTGGCCTGCGCTATGATGGGCATCAATTTCAACATCGCCGCTCCCGAAGGCTACATGGTCTCTGAAAACATGCTGACCTCCGCCAGGGCGCTTGCCGCCGGTTCCGGAGCGGAGGTAATGACCTTCACAAAACCGCTTGAAGCGGTTGACGGTGCGGATGTGGTCTATACAGATGTCTGGACCAGCATGGGACAGGAAGAAGAATCCGAAAAAAGGCGTCAGATATTCTCCGATTACCGGATAACGGAAGAACTGATTAACCACGCCAAAGAGGATGTTATTTTCATGCATCCCCTGCCGGCCCATCACGGCGAAGAAGTGGACGGGAATATCCTGTACTCACCGTATTCGGTGGTCTTCGACCAGGCCGAGAACCGTATGCACGTCCAGAAAGCTCTGCTGGCAGAGATGCTGGGAGGGCTGGATATCCTCCTGCGAAGACACAAATAGAAAAATAAAAGCAAAGGTCAAAAAGACCTTTTGAAAGGTGTATAAACCCTTGGCCAATCCAGTAGTGGCTATTATCGGTCGGCAAAACGCAGGTAAATCTACTTTGCTGAACCGTATTGCCGGTAAACCGGTAGCTATTGTTGAGGACTTTCCCGGCACAACCCGGGACCGCATTTTTGCGGATGCTTCCTGGAACGGGGTAAACTTTACCCTGGTTGATACCGGAGGTCTGGAATTCCAGGATGAGTCCACGGTGGCCAAAGGCGTGCGAAAGCAAGCCGAGCTGGCCATCACTGAAGCGGATATGGTCCTTTTCCTGACAGATGCCCGGGATGGATTGAATCCCCTGGACGAAGATATCGCCGCTATCCTGCGCCGGACGGATAAACCGGTCATTCTGGCCGTCAATAAGGTGGACAGCCAGAAACAGGAAGCTGAAGCCGCTGAGTTCCATAAGCTGGGGTTTGCGGACTCCTTTATGATTAGCGGCTATCACGGGCGGGGCGTCGCCGATCTTCTGGACAAAATGGTGAGCCTTTTGCCGCCCCGTCCCCCCTCCGAGGAGACCGGTACAAAAGGACTGGGGGTGGCGATCGTGGGGAGGCCCCATGTCGGTAAGTCGCTGTTATTAAACCGCCTCCTGGGAAAGGAGCGTAGCATTGTAGGCAGCGAGCCGGGAACTACCCGGGACGCTATAGATACTCCCCTTGACTTTGGTGGGCAAAATGTGGTACTTATTGATACTGCCGGAATAAGACGGCGGGGCAAAGTTGAGAAGGGGATCGAGTGGTACAGCGTAATCCGGGCTATGCGGGCTATCGATCGAGCTGATATCACTCTGCTGGTGGTAGATGCAACAGAACCCCTGACAGCCCAGGATACCCATATCGCTGGTTATGTCGATAAAGCCGGTAGAGGTATTATCGTACTGGTGAATAAATGGGACCTGGGTATTGACAAAAATAAAACAGTCTATGATGATTATATTAAGAGCAAGTTAAAATTTGCACCTTATGCTCCAATATTGTATATTTCAGCTAAAACAGGACAGGGGATAAACAAAGTTATGCCTTTAGTCCTTCAAGTGCAGCAAGAAAGATCGATGAAGATTCCGGACGCTGAAATAAGCGACCTTATAGAACAGGCTGTGGGAGGTCATGTTCGCCCACACAAAGGCAAGACCACCCTCGAACTGTACTCCGCTGAACAAAGCGGCATCAATCCTCCCACCTTCCGTATTCTGGTCAATGACGCGAAGTTGATACATTTTTCCTATGAACGTTACCTGGAAAACAAGTTGCGGAAAATCTATAGTTTCAAGGGTACTCCTATCCGCCTGGTCTTCAAATCAAGAGGGGGAAAATCGTGATTATCGCGAAACTTTTATACGTATTAATGCTGGGCTATCTCCTGGGATCTATTCCCGTTGGACTGCTGGTCAGCCGGTTTCATTCCAGGGTAGACATCACCAAATATGGCAGCGGAAAGACCGGTACCACCAACGTATTAAGAACAGCCGGGCGCAAAGCCGCCGTCATAGCCCTCGGTGGGGATATGTTGAAGGGTATTCTGCCTGTGGTTCTGGCTGGTTTTATCTTCGGCAATGATTTGCTGGTAATCGGCAACATCGCCATCGGTACCCTGGTTGCCCAGGTAGCAGCCGCGCTGGCCGCGGTCGCCGGACACAACTGGTCAATTTTCCTTCAATTCAAAGGCGGCAGAGGTGTAGCTACGTTTTTCGGGGGGCTGATGGCTCTCTGTCCTCCGGCTGCCCTGATAGGGGGAGAAGTCCTCTTTGTCAGCGCCGGCATTACCAGGTATGCTTCCTTCGGCTCCATTCTCGGCGTAATCGCCACCTATGTTATCCTGGTGCCCCTCACCCTGATCTATCAATTCCCCCTGGAATACCTGTTTTACGCGCTCATCGGCGGGATGGTGATAATCGTCATGCACCGCGACAACATCATCCGTCTGATAACCGGTACTGAACGCAAGTTAGGCCAGAAAGCCGACAAAATCGATCGACCATCTTCCACAGATACCGGGTTATAATTCATGCCCAAAGTCACTATCATCGGCACGACGTCCTGGGGAATAACGCTGGCAGCTATCCTGGCCCGCAAAGGTTTAAAAGTCGGGGTCCTGGCCCGGACCGACAAAGAAGCCTCAAACCTGAAAAGCCCTGAATTTAAACTTAATGGCTTCGCCCTCGATGGTTTTTCCGCTAACCTGGATGTCACCGACGATCCCAAACAGGCTGTGACAGAATCCAGAGCCGTCATACTGGCTGTTCCCTCCCAGACCATGCGCCAGAATATCCGGGTAATCCGGAAGCATCTTAACAAATCGGTACTGATCGCCAGCGCAGCCAAGGGATTGGAAATCGGCACTAACCGCCGCATGTCCCAGGTGATCAAGGAGGAGACCTCTTCCAAATTCCATTCCAATATCTGCGTGCTGTCCGGGCCTAACCTGGCTCGGGAAATACTCATGGGGCTGCCGGCAGCCGCCATCGCCGCGGCCGAGAACGCTAATACCAGTCGAGTTATGCAAAGGCTGATGACCACCCCTGCTTACTGCGTATTTACTCACACCGATGTCATTGGGGTTGAGCTGGGCGGGGCGCTGAAAAATATTATCGCTTTAGGGGCCGGCATGGCCGATGGACTGGCGTACGGCGATAATGCCAAGGCTGCCTGCATGACCCGGGGGCTGACCGAGGTTTCCGCACTGGGGGTAGCCCTGGGAGCAAACCCGCTGACTTTGTCCGGTCTGGCCGG
>JAQULX010000119.1 GCA_028718465.1 Dehalococcoidales bacterium
TTCATTAATCTTTAATCTTTAATCACAAATTCCGTCCCCCTTCCTCCACCATACCAGCGCCCATTTGGAGTATCCTTCATGGGTAAGAACTGAAGAACCTTTTACTTCACTGAACTTTCTTTCCAGGAATTCAGTGAGAAGCGCCAACTCTTTCGGGTTGAAAGTCTCTGTCCGCCACTGCACTTCATCAATGGCCTGTTCGATGCTGGAAAACTGGACCTTGATCCGGGAGTGAAGGACTTCCACATTGGCCTGGATACCCATTTGATATAGCATGTTGCAGATATAGATATATGGCGGATGCTTCTTCCCATTTCGACCGATAACCTTATATACTTCCCAGTCAAACGGGAGATGGACGATTGGGAAAGTGAGGTAGGCGGCCTGCCGGGTAATGGAGATGATATGGGAGAGGGCTTCTTTCATATCTCCGGACATCAGGGAGCGAGAGGCTACCACAACATCATGGGGGCTTATCAGATGGTTAGTACAGGCGTCATTCCAGGACGAATTGATATACTGGATATTGCTTAGTGCGTTTTTTCCTGCATTTTCCTTTAAATATTTCAGCATCTCCGGGGAAAGGTCCAGGGCGGTCACACTTTTAGACTTTTTTGCCAAAGGGACCGCCAGCGTTCCCGGACCGCAGCCGATATCCAGGACGCTCCAATCCGATTGAACTTCGATTCGATCCAGCATTTTGGAGATATAGTCATCTTTGTCCAGGTCTTCTTTACCTTCCGCGACTCGACTGATTCGTTTATTGAAACCGGCTGCCCGCCGGTCCCACAGGTCTTTTCGGGAACAGTTGTTTTTACCCCGGTGGGAAGGCGAGGATTCAGCCTGCCACATGGCATTCCAATCTATTGTGTTAAAGTCCATATTTCACCTCGTATTTGTTTATTTATTTTCGCTGTAATACTTGCCGTTGGCACAGGCCCGGCAAAGCGTTTTACCTTCCCGAATTACCTCCCGGCCGTCCATGACCCTCTCACTGCAAATTGAACAGTAAGATTTATTCTTTGGAGGACCCGGCAAATCATTTTCAGGGATGTCGATTTGTACTTCTTGCAGAATCACCATTTCCTCATCGGGAGTCCGGGCAATTATCCGGGAGATTTCCTCAATCGGGCCGTTGCTGTCAAAACTTTCTTTGATGGATGCTCTCAAAGATTTTCCGGTATCCAGATTGATGAAGGTGGCTGCAAACTTGCCGTAATCGATATGCTTCAAGGAGCGGTGTCCCAGGGAACAGCCGGTAACTACCTGGACGGCATCCGTCATGCAGCGGTCGATTTCCGCATAGACTATCAGGTTTTTATTTTTAATGCCCGGGTCAAGTCCCAGAGCCTTCATGGCTGCCAGGGCTATCTTGGTCCCCAGGGCGATTCCCGCGCAGACGTGCCCGTGATAATCCCCTGCCTTTTTCAGATAAAACTCAAAACCGTTCATAAATCCTCCCAAATTAATGATATTTTTACTCTCAGTGGATGGTACGCAATCTTCCATCGGCACACAAATTTTCCGATTGATTCCGGAATCCACCTCTAATACTTTTACCTTGATGTTATAAACTTTTTCCAGATTATTATCCGTCATCACTTTTTCCGGGGTTCCTATATCGAGAAACGCGCCATTCTGCATCAGGGCCACTTTACTGGAAACCAGGAAAGCATGGTCCGGAAAATGTGAAGTCATGATAATCGGCAGGCCGGTAGCCGATAACCTCCTGACAATCCTTAACAGGCGGACCTGGTTGCCGAAATCCAGATGGGAGGTCGGCTCATCCAGCAATAGCAAGGAGGGCTGCTGTGTCAGCACCCTGGCGAACATCACCATTTGCCTTTCACCCCCGCTGATCTGGGTATATGGCTTATCTCTCAGTTGGGCGATCCCCATAGCCTCCAATGACTCTTCGGCAACGCGGATGTCATCAGTGCCCGGCGAGGCCAGCAGTCCCAGGTGAGGAGTCCGGCCTACCAGAACAGCATCCAGGACTGAGAAGGGGAAAACCGGCTGGTGCATCTGGGGCACATAGCCGATAGACCGGGCTATCTCAGCCCGCGGCATCCGGGAAATATCCCGGTTATTTATCGTAATGCTTCCCTGGTGCAGCTTAACCAGGTTATTGAGGCATTTCAGCAGGGTAGTCTTTCCGCACCCGTTTGGTCCCAGAATAGACAGGACTTCCCCTTCTTCCACCGTGAAACTAACGTCGGAAAAGCCGCTGGTCATGGATGGGTCATAATGATAGGCGGCTTCCCTGACTTCTAATGTCAAGCCCATCCTTTGCCTCCTCTCTTCAATAGATAGATGAAGAAAGGCGCCCCGATGATGGCTGTAAGGATCCCGATGGGTATCTCAACACTGGCTACCAGCCGGGCGATATCATCAATCAGCAGCAAATACGCTGCTCCCAGCAGCAGGCAAACAGGTATCAATCGCTTATGGTTCGGTCCTACCAGGAGGCGCCCAATATGGGGTATGACCAATCCCACCCAGCCGATAGTGCCGCTGATGCAGACCGCCGAAGCCGTGATCATAGTGCAGCAAAGCACAATGATGGTGCGCAGCTTTCCGGTATCAACCCCTAATGCCTGGGCTTCTTCCTCCCCCATAGCCAGCACGTTGAACCTCCAGCGGATCAGGATGAGGATTGTAATGCCGGTCAGCATGGGTATTGCTGCAAAGAGCAGGTCCTGGTTTTTGATGGAAGCCAGACTGCCCATCAGCCAGTAGGTGATTGCGGGAAGCTGATCGATGGGGTCCGCGGCATATTTCATCAAGGCCAGAAAAGCCCCGAATAATGACCCGATAGCCATACCGGCCAGAATCAGGCTGAGGGTAGGATTCCCCTTTACGATCCGGCTGACGAAAAAGGAAACTCCGACGGCCAGCAAGGCAAAACAGAAAGCCGATATTTCGATGGCAATCCAATTGCCGGATATCAAAATCGCTAGGGCGGCCCCGAAACCGGCACCCTGGGAAACTCCCAGGATGTCCGGCGAGACCAGGGGATTGCGGAAAAGCCCCTGAAAAGAAGTTCCGGCCAGAGCCAGGCTGGCCCCGATTAGCATGGCAGCTAATATTCTCGGCAGCCGGATTTGCATCACTATCGTATCCCAGATGTCGGGATAGGTATGAGCCAGTGGTAGAACTTGAGATGCCGCATCTCTGGCAAAGTCCGGTGTGATGTTATATATCAGTACTGCAAACTGATATATCAGTACTTTGATTACATCCGGGGGTGATACTGGATACCTGCCCAGGGCAAAAGAGATGAGGAAGAGGCCCACCAGTATCATCAGCAAGATGGTGACGGCCGGTAACCCGTTAATTCTCCGCAAGCAGGAAAATGCCGATTTCCCGGAATTTGACTTTAATTTCGCAGCAGTTGCCATATCTCTCTAACTCGGATTAGCTAATAGTTGTTCCAATTCCTGGTCTGTCAGATCGTAATGGAAGAATTTGGAATAAAACTCTTTTACCCTGGCATTCAGGTCCAGGTCTTTAGTTTTCTCCGGATAGAGCTTGTTTATCATCCAGTACATCCCCACCATCTGGCAAGGACCGGGAGGACCGTCAAACCAGGAGAACGGATTGTCCGGGCGGATGGCAGCCTGTTTGTTTTTCACCGCTCTCAGCTGGCCCCAGCGCGAATCACTTAAAATGGTCTTATACAGAGTCGCCTGGCTGCCCCGTCCGATGATCACCTTATCCGGGTCCCAGAGCAGGATTTGCTCTAAGGAAGCATCCGCCATACCGTAGCCGGGCTTGAGGGTAACCTGGGCGACATTGATACCACCGCAGAATTCCAGAAGACGGGTGTGCATCGAACCGACCGGGTCGGTACTGAAGCCTTCTTTACCTTCGGCATAGTAGACCTTGATCCGGTCCTTTTCAGGAACGGTCGCCACAATCGCCTCCACATAGCTCATCGCTTCTTTATAGTAGGCAATCAGGCTCTCTGCCCGGTCCTGCACGCCCAGCAGGTCTCCCAGAAAGCGGATTTCGGCTTCGTATCCTGTCAGTGCGTCATCAGCGTAATTAGTTGTCTCTTCTCCTGCTTTGAGCCCTACTACCGGGATTGAACCGAACTTTTCCTGTCGTTCATTTATATTGGCTTCCGTACCTTCCAGGATGATGTCCGGCCTGGCCGCAATAAAGGTCTCGTAGTTGCCCGTCTGGGTGCCAAACCAGCCTCCGACCACCGGCAGATTTTTGTATTTTTCCGGCACCAGGGCCGGGTTGCCGTTGAAAGTAAAGCTCAAACCAGCCAGTTTATCCGGCGCCAGCAAATAGACCATCTGCATCTCTATCGGTCCCGAGGTCAAGACACGGTTGATGGCCGCCGGTACGGTTAAATTCCGTCCATACATATCGGTGATAGTGCGGGTAGTTGGCGCAGGTGAAGCAGGTTTGGTAGCCGCTGGCGTTGGTACCGGTGATGCTGTTGCAGCAGAAGGCGCCGCTGAAACGGCAGGTGAGGATGTTTGGGGAATCTGGTTTTCTGTACTACAGCCTGTCAGGCTTATGCTTAGAATAACACTGATAAGTGCTAATAAGATTCTTATTGGGATTTTGTTTTTCACGCTATACTCCATGTTTTAAAAATTATTTCTATGCCGGGTTGCTCGAGCAATTGGGTGTTACAAGCTCATTTTGCCCACCTCCCTTTCCATACATCATGGCCTCAATAACAGACCTGAGAACTGGAAAGGAGGGACTATGAGTGCAAATAAGCAAGATAAAAAAATAGCACCCCTCGAACAAGAGGATGCTATTATATTATTACCCTGGCTCATATTTTCTCCTTTCCAATTCGGGAAACAGCACCGTTTTCAGTACTGCCGTCGATCCTGCACATTCCTTAAAGGGGTTTGGGCGAAGCCCATCAGGATAGCGTTACCCGGAGGAGTCTGGGGCAAGCCCCGGTAGTATAGCGGGTACTCTTTGGATGCTCCCTTTAGAATGCCGGATGCCGACTGTCGGCCTTGTCCTTAAAACATAAGGATTTAGGCCTGACAGCTCCGGAGAATCATCTTTATTTTCTTTTGCGACAAAATTAACATAAAACCGGTTATTCAGAATTCATTGGAAAGGATAAGGCGAGGCTGGTATCAATGCAGGACTTTGCCCGGAGAAGAACAAAAAAGCGCATTCTCAACATAAGAAAGCGCTTTTCTATGATAGGTTAACATCATTCCTTCTCCTTTCCAAATCGGGAAGCTATGCCGTTTCCAGCAAAGCCGTCGAGATATTTCATCTACCGACTGTTTACCTTGGATTGCTCTTTAGGTAAAACAGCTCCAGAGAACTAAAACCCATATTATCACTTATGAAAGGATAACGTCAAATCGCTAAGCTTGCGATTGGCTGGAGGTTGCAGGTGCAGCCATCTTATCTTTTTTTACAGGGCCTCAACCATACCTTAACTTCGCCGCCGCGAATAACCATACCATTGCCAAAGTGGGAACTACATTTTCCACGCTTGAAACGCCTGGTAAGATGAGGATCTCACCATGGTATGTGTTTAATAGCAGGCACTCACCGGATATCACCGGATGCCCCGAAGCATCTCAGAGTGGGGTGGCCCCTCTCTCCTCTATATTCTTTAATCATTAGTAACTATTTAGGTCTATTTCCAAAGTAGACTGCTCTTGAAACAATGATAGTAAACCGGCTATATATCAGTAAAGCAAAACGTGGTATTTTTAGCGGTATAATATGTTACTCCATATACATGGATACCAGGCATCAAGTTTCGGAATTAATGAATCTTACCAGGCCAGAGCTTATCGCTATAATAGTGACATTTCGATTACCATTGAACGAACATTGGGATGTACGTTAAATTGGGCGTATAGCTACAATGGCGATACCAAAGAATCAAACCTTGATACCAACCTCGTGGGAGTAAAATAATTCTGGTAAGGGCTTACACCATATGAACTCCAGGCAGTTTATAAAACAATCGCATATTAAATACTGGTTTACCTTTCCTGGAGGGGGAAACGAGAGAGACTCAATCTCTACATTGAAACACAGCGTTTTTTTAATACAGCTTCCAAACCAATATCACCAGTTATGTCATTCAGGGGGGCTAGGTCATATTTAATAGCAATAAGTTCTTACCTTGTCTCATAAATTTCTTATCTCTCAATTAACCAACCTTTTTGGCATAACAGTGTTCGGAACCTTATTTCTTGACTTTTCCCCAGTAGCTCCAAAAAGTTGTTTGGCTGTAGCCATTTTAATAAGATACTTTAATTCGCGTAACGTGTCTGGAGATGCAAAACTATATTTATATTCACTACCTAGCCGAATATATATGTCCATAAGGTAAAATGAATTCTTCGGAATAGACTCGATATATTCTCGTACCTGCGTTACCCAATCGCGAGGCCTTTGTTTAGCTAATAGCAATATAATATTGTGTTTTTTGAGATCATCGTTTTCTTTGTTCAATTGCGCGATCAACAAAGGCCCCATCTTATGTGAATATAGGTCGTCCTTAAACCATGTGACGACATTATCTGGAATTACACCCAATATATTATTAAACCTCTTTTCAGGAGTGTCCCCAAAATTTCCTAACAAGAGGAAATTTGCCCCATCGAATGTAGCTGTTTTTTCTGTGGCAAGTAATGGGGTCAAAGCCACTATTACCTTCATTATTTGTTTCCACGCCTCTATGATTTCTTCAAACATTTGACGCTTAATATTAGGGGAAACATAATCACTATTTCGAAGTGCTCTCGATGCCGCCTTCACTGTCTGCATCAATATTACTAAAGAATACTCCTCAAAAATGTTTCTCACTTCCTGGTAATACGGTTTTGCTGGGTCATACTGACGATCAGCATATTGATCTTTGACTGAGTCAGGTAATTTTGAATCCTTCACGCCATCACTTACTTCACTGTGCATTCGTTCAAGTGTTTTTTCAGATGGTTTCCATCGCGCAAATCGATATGGATTCAACTCATCGGGGAGACCACTTTTGTCCTGCACTTTTTTGCGAATAATTTGCATATCTTTTAATAACACATTTAAGGCGTCTTCACGTCGACGATCAATTCCTGTATAAAACTCAATCATTTCTGGAAAGTTGGCATACCGCGTATCCTCGAAAATGAAATTGGCAAAATTTTTGTCATTATACATTCTGTGTGCTGCAAAGTAATAAATCCAATAAGTAAACCGAAAATTAAAGCTATTGCCATGATTAACTAAAATATTGTTATCATATAACATATCGAATAGAACTTGAACTTCAAGGTCTATGACCATATCTTTGCAGAATTGTCCTAAAGTAGTTAAGAATTCATCCCGTGTAAAAGAATATTGGCTCTTCCTGAGCATGCCCTCACAAAAATATCCCAATACATATTCACAATCCTTCAAGTCTGGACGACTTTTATATGTAGGAATTTCGGTATTAAAAATAAGAAATAGGACTCTTTTTAGCATTTCGGTACGATTTACAGGGCTTTCATCAAAATCAATTTCTGATACTTTTAGCAAAGTCAGGCAATTTAATGGGGTTCGATGAAGGTTGAGCATTTCTAGGTCTGATACCACTCTTGATACAACTGAATCATCATCACCTATACGTTTTTTCTCATTATATTCAGAAACAACCTTACGTACATTCTCACGAGTAAGTGACCATAAATATAGAATGTTAAATTCTCTATCCTGAAGCGTTTGACTTGATTCGTCGGCAAAGTTAATATCATCAGTAGCCTGCAAGATGATGATTGGAGCATCACCAGACAAACTAATAATGTTTTTTAAAAGCGTTAAAGATATTTTGTCATGATTATTCCATGAATCGAGGATTATACATTTAATATCTTGCATTTTACATCCAAATATCTCGAGTTCGCCT
>JAQULX010000120.1 GCA_028718465.1 Dehalococcoidales bacterium
GCCAGTGGAGCCTCCTCTTCCGCCTCCGCTTCTGCCTCCACCCCAACCGGTTGAGCCGCCCCGTCCAGAACTTCCGCTTCTGCCGCCTCCGGAACCGAACGGGCTGCCCCTTCTTGAACCCCAGGACTGCCCACTTCCCCATGATCCGGTGCCCGGCAGGATTATCACCGGCGGAATAGTCGGTCTCGGCCGGCGCTGCTCCCACATAATTGACACCCTGTTGCGGGCAGAGGTATAGGAACTGTTAGCATCTCTTTCCGCTTTCACGGCGAGCTCGATCCGGGTCTGAAGGTCATTTGCCAGTTCAGCCTGGCGTAAGGCCGCTTCGGCGTTGGCAAGGTAAATCCTGGCCTCATCTCCGGCATCTCTGCGGTGGTCTTCAATATACTCTCTGGCAATAGATACCTTCGAGCGAGCATTCCTCATAACCTCGGCGGCTTTGACTCGCATCCGCTCTGCAGTTTCGTGCTCAGTCCGTGCCTGGGCAAGAATTTTATCCGCAGAATCATTAGCTTCTTCGGCCAGTCTCATTGCGCTCAGATAGTCTGCTTTCTCCTTTCTGGCTTCCTCACCGGCTGTATAAAGTTTTCTTTCCGCCGTTCGGAGATCGTCTTCCAGGCTCTCACGGATATCTTCGTCGTATCTGTTAATGTATTCCCAGGCTTTAGCTATGTCGGTTTGCGCCGCCTCTATCTCTCCAGGAGTATCACGCCGGGCAGTCTCCAGGTTGGTCTCGAGAGCGGCTATTGAATGCATAAAAGTGTCAGCTTCATCCAACCAGGCATTGCCCTGCCCCGTCAGTTTCAGAGATTTGTACCAATCCTGTTGCTCGGCAGCCGCACGCGCTGAATCCAGGGACTCCGCCGCCCAGTCTATGCGATTTTCCGCTTCCGTACCATTGCCCATGATCGGTTCCCAGGCGGATTCGGCATAGGTACTGCTTATCCTGTCAAAAATGCTCCGGCCCCGGGCAACTGATTCCTCAGTCCGTTCAATGCGCGCTGTCATTTCATCTATTGCTGTCTGAGCTTCCAGTTTTTTTTTAGGAAGTTCATCAATGGTGCGGGCGGCTTGCCCGGCCATGTTTCTGGACTCGTTGAGCTTTTCTGTTGCCTGTAAGAATTTCTTGCTGTGAGAAAGAGAGACTGCCTGGTCCAGCGACTGCCGTGCTCTTGTCAGAATACCGGCGGGATGGCTGGTCCTGAATCCGGCGTTTTGCGCTTCTTCTTGCTTCCTGAGAGCCGAATCAATCTCGGATCTGGCTTCGTCTACCCGTCTGTCAAAACTGCTGATAGCTTCCTGGAGTGTGTTTACGCCTGTATCCACCTGCCTGACTTCGTTGTCAGCTTCACGGAGAACCCCCAGTACTTTCTGGTATTCCTGTCCAATGACTTCCAATTGGGCTTCGCCCAGTTGAGTGTTTTCAGGGTCTCCGGCGCTGTGGCTGAGCTCGCTGTAGGCTTGTGCCCCCTGGTCAACCAGCTTTTTGGCTCTGCCAAGCCCTTCAGTGAGTGGGGCCGTATCCTCCGGTGAAACTGTCTGAGCCGTGGCGTTGACTTTGATCTCAAGCATCTGGACCGCATCAACCATTTCATTGACTTTGGAAGCAGCGCCCTGTTTGGCCAGAAGAGCTTTTTGCCGGACAGCCAGTCGCCGCTCTCTGGATTTCCGACGGCTTCTTAACAGGAAAAGTCCTGCAATGATGGCTGCGATAACCAGAATCACCAGGAAGATGATGAGAATAATCTGGCCTGCCGAAGCTCCAGTACCCTGGGGCTGGAGCTGTCCGCTGATTTGTGCTTGAACCAGGCGGTTGATTTCTCCCATGCCGGCAATTATACCGCCGGCAAAGTCACCCTGCGAAAAACGGGGATTCATAATATCGGTTTGAATTTGTGTAAAGCGCCCGTCGAGAGCTGGCCCCCACTGGCTGCCGTAATAGATTCCGGTCTGCCGCTCCTGTAAAGCCAGCAGGATAACAATCAGGTTGTTTTTACGGTCTCCACCGGCGTCTGTCCAGGAAGGACAGGCCTGTTCAAGCTGGGCTTCATACCTGTCCAGGTTACCGGCGTCTCCATATGTCGGTATAGTCCTCACCCGGACATCAGCGCCTGAATTTACCAGGTCCCTGGCGGCAGCCTCAACTTCCCCTATCCTGCTATTGAATACATTGGCTTCGTCCGCTACTGGCTGGTCGCAAAGTCCCTGCGCGATGGCGTTAAAAGAAGCTAGAAACATAACTGCCAGGACCAGCGGAATTAATAATGCTCTCTTTCCCAATGCCCGGCCCATCCCCTCTCCCCAGAAAGCACCTGCCGGGTCTACTGTGATTACCGGTTCCGGTTTACCAGTCCCCGGTCAGCTAAATGCTTCTAATATGCATTATACGGTATTTTTATCTCCGGATAGCCTTTTGCAGGACCCGGGTGTCCGGGAGTTGCGTTTTCTCAGTATTTTTCTGCTTATTCGATCTTGATTGGAAACGTAAAGTATGGTATGAATAGCAGAATAGAATAGTTAAGGGGCAAATAATGTCGGAGTTGAGCCCGGCCATAATCAACTGGATTAACCAGATTCCCCTGTCAGACCAGGAAGTGTTTGATGACATTGACTGCAAGGAGATGATGTTGATTCACTGGTTAAGGGAAGGCAAGGATATAAAAAGGCTGCGGGAATTATACAGCAAACTGGCCGATGAACTTGATGAAGATGACCAGATCGCAGATGCCTGATCAGGCTGTAGTTGCATTCGTAAACCGGAAAGAACGTCAGTTATCTTGCTTCCGGTATATTCTCTACCAGGTTTAAAATTCTATCCCCTTGCTGACAGTGCTCGATGATTCCCTGACGAAGCTCTTCCAGCTTTTCCTTGAAATACCCTGTAAAAACCGGGACCTGCCGTACAGGTGTATTGTCCAGTAACCAGGCCAGCTCATCCAGGTGTTCAGTCACTTCCTCATCTTTTAAAATATCAGATTTGTCTATTTTTTCGCTGGTAGCGGTTTCCAGGAAAACCAGTTCGCGCTCTACATGTGCTCTGAGAACGCCGGAAAATTGGTTAACAATGTCTTTCAGGTGGATTTTCCATTCAATCAGCTTCTCATTGGCATCGGGGTCAGGGGTTTTGGGATATTCCTGTAGCAAGTCCAATTGTGCGCCGACTATCTCAAGTAAATCGTTTACCTGATTTTTAATACTGGTATGCTCTCTGATGAAGGTTTCAGCCTTCAGTATCTCATCCGGTTGCTTCATCACTTTACCTTACTTTAACGGGACGTCTCAGGATGTAACTTCATTTTAACAGTTCTTTAATTAGCACGGTGTCTGGAATTCGGAAAATTATACATCAGAGCAATTAATTTACATATATAAAATTACTGCCGGATATATACAGAGTTCCAAGTATTTCAGATATTCGGGGAAATGATCAACCAACGTGACCTTATTTTAATTTCTGGAGAAGAATCTGTCTATAGTAAAACCTACATGATTTAGTATAGGGATATTAGGCAATTCCGACAATCGAGCGTTTCCAAATCCTACATAACAAGGGCATTACTTTACTGAGCATAACATAATGCAAATACCTATTGTTATTGTCCTGACTGACCGGTATATTTAGTACATGGCTATCAAAACTGACAGCTTGTTGGAAATTCTAGAAATCGCCATGAACAGTTGCTGCTGCCAGCATAATCCCTGTGAACAGTGCCGGAAACTGGCATCCTGCATCAGTTTATGGTCCAGGGCTTGCGAGCAATCTTCCAACCAGTCTCTCACATCCGAACAGTTAAAAAAATATGTTGAGGAATTCAATCACTTCATTACGGATATGAGCAAAGACTGCCGGAATACCAAACCGAAAAACTAATTATCCGGGGACCTCTTCGTTGCTCGGCAGATCATCCAGAGTTAGCCAGCCCTGTCGCAATCCTTGAAGTACCGCTTCAGTGCGGGAACTGACTCTTAGCTTCCGGAAGATGTTGACCAGGTGGGTTTGTACTGTCCTTTCACTGATTTCCAGGTTACTGGCAATCTCCTTGTTTCCCATTCCTTTTGCGGCCAGAGTGAGTATTTGTAGTTCGCGCGGATGCAGTTCTTCGACATCCCGGCGTTTTTCGGTTTTATCATTGGCCAGGCGGCGCAGCAAGTTACCGGTAACCTTCATATCGAAGACTCCCTCACCCGAAGAAACCATGCGGATTGCTTTTATAATCTCGTGCAGAGGGGCATTTTTCAGCAGATATCCGGCTGCCCCGGCCTTTAAAGCTGCCAGGATATAGGACTGATAGCTATAGGCGCTGACGATGAGAATAGCAATCTCCGGGGAATCGGCCTTGATTAATCTGGCCGCCTCTATGCCGTTCATTTTGGGCATAGAGATGTCCATCACGATAACATTAGGCTTAAGTTTACTGGCCACATCTACTGCCTGTTCCCCATCTTCTGGTGTAGCGACAACTTCTAAATCGGACTCTTCCTGAAGTAGACGCGAAAGGCCATCCCGGAAGGCTGGATGATCATCCACGACCATTATCTTTATTTTATCCATATTATTTGACATGATATATGAGCCTGGTATTGCCTATCAATCGCTAAAATTACTTACAGGGTGCTAAGTATCGTACTAACGCGGACAAAAAAAACTATTTTACTATATATTTTTACTCCATTAAGTGGTTTCTTTCAAGTATTTTCTGAAAAATTGCCCGAAGAATTTCAGAGTCTGAAATTATTGCGTATAAAGAATATTGAATAGTTACTGCTGACCATCGGCTTCAATCCGGTGTGAAAACGGCTAATTGGGATGAAAACCCCAACCAGAAAAATATACGGGAACAAGCCCCCCGAATTGTCAGGGGGCTTGTTCTCAACATGTATAGTCCTGACTCAAGTCATTAAACCATCATCTTGTTTTTAGCGTGCTTTGTAGTCGAATTCCCGCTTTCCCAAACCAGTGAATAGGGTAGCAAAGAATCCCATTATGAAAGGCAGTATGATTGGAGTCGGTATCATAGCGACTATGGCGCCCAGCATAGCGAACCACCAGGCCCTCCGGGCAATGGCCATGATGCCGCCGATTATGGAGATGAGGCCAAGGACAAGCAGGGCGATTCCGATTCCGGTACCGATAGTGGTGCCAGCCCCACCGGCGGCCCCTGTAATGTTAAAGTTCGCCAGAAGGTCGTCGATGAAGGTTGCTCCGAAAAGGGCAGCGCCTCCGGTAATCACGTTCCAG
Source organism: Dehalococcoidales bacterium (assembly GCA_028718465.1). The sequence goes on from JAQULX010000120.1 coordinate 5,240, forward strand.
GAGCCGGCAATAATCGCGAGGATACCTCCTAGTGTAGGTTTAAAGGTCTCTTCAACTGCCCCGGGTTCCCGTCTTAGTTGAGCGCGCATCTCATCCCAGGTAACCGGCTCTTCACCCCTTACCTGACGGGCAGTAGTATCAGTTGTCTGACGGGCAGCAGTGCCGGCAGCAACCCCACCGGTTGTACCGGTCATGTGCCTGGCGCTTTCCGCTTCTCTCTCAGCTCTTTCCGTAGCTTCCCGGGAGCGCCTGGACATATCAGCAGCCTCCCTTTCTCTGGCTTGCCTGGCTGCTTCGGCTGCTTCTCTTTCAGCTCTTTCCGTAGCTTCCCTGATATTTCTCTCTTGATTGGACATTTGGCCACCTCCTTTAGCCTGTATTCGGTTCTGTCCGAATAAAAATTTTCCAGTACATTGAAAAGTATAGTTATTCTGAGTTTCATTATATGGTGAAGTTTAAACAATATAATCAGTAGTCTACATGATTAGAGAACAATACTTTTCTCTAGTATTGGTGATATAAAACACGTACTCAGGAAAGTCACTTTTGGGAAACTGAGCGGCTTAATACGTAGAGGTCAATCATACTTTACCGGGGTCAGAAGATAGTGCAGGAAAGTCCGTTCCTCATATCAAAAAAAATTGTATAAGAGACAGGCATATTATAGAATAGGGCTAGAAAACCCCGGTCATATAGAAGCAGACTCTGGGAGGTGATATGCTGACCTCATCTCATATCGAGATCTTGAAAAAAATCTGCGGTGACCACAATGTTCTTTTGACCAGTGAAGACCTGCTGGCCTACTCCTATGATGCCACTACGATATGGAAGCACCTGCCTGATGTGGTTGTCCTGCCGCAGACTACTCACCAGGTATCCGAAATTTTGAAACTGGCGCAAGAAAACAGGGTCCCGGTAACAGCCAGAGGAGGAGGCACCAATGTTAGCGGCGGTTCTATTCCGATAAGAGGAGGGATAGTACTCTGCACTACCCGTATGAACCGCATCATTAATATCAATAAGGCCACCCTGGTAGCGGAAGTGGAACCCGGGGTAGTAATGCAGGACTTCAATCTGGCCCTGGCCAAAGAAGGGTTGTTTTATCCGCCTGACCCTCAGAGTGCTCAGGGATGTACGATGGGCGGCACTGTTGCTGAAAACGCCGGCGGGCCTTATGGAGTCAAATACGGGGTTACCAGGCAATACCTGCTGGGTTTGGAAGTAGTATTGGCCAACGGGGAAGTAGCGCATCCGGGAGGACATACCATCAAAAACCGCATGGGGTATGAGCTGGCTTCGCTTTTTGCTGGGTCCGAGGGTACGCTGGGAATTATTACCGGCATTATCGTGAGGCTGCTGCCGCTTCCCAAATCTCAGAAATCCATGCTGGCGGTATTTGGATCAATAGAGACCGCAGGGGAAGCTGTTTCCGGAATTATCGGGAATGGCATCCTGCCGGCCAAGATTGAGCTCGTAGATAACTGGTTATTGAGACGTTTCGAAGAATATATGCAACTGGGACTGCCGGTAGACGCCGAGGCTTTGCTTCTGATACAGTCTGACGGAGACCCGCAGGCAGTGGAAAATGAAATCGAGGGAATTATGAAAGTCTGCCGGGAGATGGGGGCAAAGGAGGCCCGGATGGCCCGGGATGAAGAGGAAGCCGCCCGTCTGTGGCAGGCCCGGAGGAGCGCTTTCGGAATGGTCTACAGCAGCGCCCCCACGATCCTTTCCGAGGATATCACGGTCCCCAGAGATAAAATCGCCTCTTTGATTAGAAAATGTAATCAGATCGGCCGAAAGTATGAATTCCTGGTCAATTTTACCGGTCATGCCGGTGACGGCAACATCCATCCCGCTATCCAGACTGATATCAATAACAAAGAGAATTTCGATAGAGCTTTGCAGGCTGTTAACGAGATGGTTGTGGCTGCTCTGGAACTGGGAGGGGTTATTTCCGGTGAGCATGGCATCGGGCTGGAGAAAAAGCGTTTCATGAAGCTGGGCGTAGACCCCGTGACCCTCCGGCTGATGCGCGATATTAAAAGGACGCTGGATCCTGACGGCATTTTGAATCCGGGCAAGTACTGGGAGGAGTGAGGGTTTGAAGAAAGGACAGGAGAGCCTGTTTAAAGAAATCCGGCGGTTCAGGAAAGACAGCGACCTGTGCATGAAGTGCGGGTTCTGTATCTCGGCCTGTCCGATATACCGGGAGGAACTGGTTGAATCGGCAGTCGCGCGGGGCAAAAACGCCCTTGTTCGCGGGCTGCTGAACGGGGAAGTTGAGTTCACCCCGGAGCTGGCGGAGAGATTGGACAAGTGCACGCTTTGCAAGACCTGTACGGAGAACTGCCCGGCGAATGTTAATATTCCGGCCGTGATAATTGCTGCTCGCGCCGACCAGTTCAGAAAAAGAGGTACAGCCTTTCCGTATAGTGCTGTCTACCGCAGCCTCCTGCCCAGGCGGGTGCTTTTCGGTAGAATAGTAAAGGCGGTCGGGCTGGCCCAGAAGACTTTTTCCCACGGAGGAGAAGGCACGCTGCGTCACCTGCCCCTGTTTCTCTCTGGTATGGGCAAGGGGCGGCATATCCCTCAGGTGGCGAAACAATTTTTGCGGGAAGCTCTTCCG
>JAQULX010000121.1 GCA_028718465.1 Dehalococcoidales bacterium
CTGAAACCGGGCAGCTTCTGAAGAGCGCCCCCTCGATAAAGGGCAATTATTATAAAGTCGCCAGCATCCTGGAATGAAGGGAGAAATCTGGATGGATTCAATATTTGTCTATAAAAATCCCGAAGCGGCCGCTCCCGGGGGCGGCCCTTTGCAGGGGTTAAGAATTGCTATTCAACCCAATATCTCAGTAGCCGGCTGGCCGACAGATGCCGGTTCAAAAGCCCTGTCCAGGTTTAACGCGCTGGAAGATGCAACCATCATCAAGCGGCTGCGCCAGGCCGGGGCTTTTATTTGCGGGTCAACCCGCATGAGCGAATTTGGCTTCGGCCTGCAAAACAGCCGGGCAGGTGAAGCATTGCAGCAGGACGCGGCTGACGCTGAACTGGTCCTGGACCTGATGGGCGAAAGCCGGCTGGCAGCCTCCCGCGCCGCTGTTTGCGGCTTTAAACCCAGCTATGGACTGATCTCGCGCTACGGCCTGGTAGATCTTATACCCTCGATGGAATGCTGCGGAATTCTTTCCCGCAGCCTGAAAAATATCCGGAATATTGTGAAGACCGCGGCCGGCCCGGATGAGATGGACTATTCTCTGCCCGATGACAACAGTCCGGACTTTTCTCCCGATGGGATAGACCCGGGCAAAATCACCCTCGGCATAATTAAAGAAGCCCGGAGCGCCTTGCCTGCCGGAGAGGGAAAAATGTTTCAGGATACGCTGGATGAGTTAACAGAGGCAGGTTTAACACTGAAGGAGATGTCCCTGCCGGACTTTTCACTTTTTTCCCTGGTCCACAAGGTGGTCGGCTCGGTGGAGGCCTCATCCTGTACCGGACGCTACGACTCTGTTCGCTATGGGCAGCGCATTCCCGGAACCAGGAACTGGAATGAGATGTACATTTTTTCACGCGGAGCAGCTTTCGGCCCGCTTTTGAAAAGTTATCTGTTCCAGGGCGCCTTTTTCCAGTTTGAACGCTACGGTTCTTATGAGAACTCCTGCCGCATTCGGGCCCGCCTGATAAAAGAGATGCAGCAGATCGCGGCACAGGTGGATTTCCTAGTATTCCCGGACTTGAAATATTGCCCCTCCGATGAGCCTCCGCTACTGGAGGAAACCTGCGCTCAATTTGCTTTGACGGCTTTTGCCAATGTCAGCGGCCAGCCCGCGCTATACCTGCCGGCATCCCACGCCTCCCGCTCCGGATTTCAACTGGTGGGGCCGGGATTCAGTGATGCCCGCGTACTCTCACTGGGCGAACGTCTGATGAATTTACGTCAGGGAGACCGATAATAATGGAATTCGAAGCAGTCATAGGATTAGAGATTCATGTGGAGCTGAAATGCGCCACTAAAATGTTTTGCGATTGCCACAACCGCCCGGGAGATGAGCCTAACGCCAATACCTGCCCAACATGCCTGTGGTTCCCGGGGGCCATTCCCCGGCTGAGTCAGGATGCGCTGGAGAAGGCCTCGCTCCTGTGTCTGGGGCTGGGCGCTGAGTTACAGCCGAAAAGCGCCTTTGATCAAAAGGTCTATTATTATCCGGACCTGCCGAAGGGTTACCAGTTATCTCAGGCCCATCTGCCCCTTTCCCGCGGAGGGGGCATCGATATTAAAGATGAAGACGGGCAGGTTATAAGGCTACGCATTCACCATATCCATATGGAGGAAGATGTGGCCAGGCTGGTACATGAGATGGAAGGCCGACTGAAAATCGGTCTGGTGGACTTCAACCGCGCCGGCGCGCCTCTGGTGGAGATCGTGACTGAGCCGGACTTCCGTTCCCCCTATCAGGCCATGGAGTTCCTGAAAGCGCTGCGGACCCAGGTGCGTTCGGTAGGGTCATCCGAATGCAGCATGGAAAACGGTTCGATGCGTGTGGATGCCAACATCTCCGTCCGACCCAGGGGAAGCGATCAGATGAACACCAAGGTGGAAGTAAAAAATATGAACTCCATTCGCCACGCCGGCGATGCTATTGCTTACGAAATCAGCCGGCAGAGCGCCGCCGTGCAGGCAGGCGAAGCGGTGATTCTGCATACCCGTCTCTGGGACCCCGACAAAAAAGTCACCGTCCCCATGCGCGGCAAATTCTCCGGCCCGTGCGTCCCGGACCCCTCCGTTCCGGCAATAGAACTAAGTCCTGAATGGATCGAAAAGATGCGTTCCCGGCTCCCGGAGATGCCCGCTGTAAAAGCTGAGCGCTTTATGAAACAATACGGACTGACCGGTGAGGAAGCGGTTATAGTGAGTACCGATCCCGAGACAGCAGCGTATTTTGAGGCTTTGATTGAATGCGGGGCAGTTCCACGCACGGCAATGCACTGGCTCAATACGCAGTTGATTCCGGCAGTCAAAGAACGGAAGCTGGACCTGAGCGATTCTCCGGTAACCCCGGCCCGCTTTGCCGTGCTGCTGAAAATGCTGACCGCAGATGAGATTAATGCCAACGCGGCGCGAGAGGTGCTTCTAGGTTTATTTGATACCGGCGAGGCCCCCGAAGCGATTGTGGCCGCCCGCGGATTCAAGCAGGTCTCCGACCCCAATGCCCTGGATTCATTGATTGACCAGGTTTTAAGCAACCAGCCGGCGGCTGTAGCCGATTTCCGGAACGGCCAGGGAAAGGCCATGGGATTTCTGATCGGACAGGTGATGCAGGCCTCGGGCGGCAAAGCCAACCCCAAGATGATTCGGGAACTGCTGACCAGTAAATTAGGGACGAAGCCGTAGCTGTTTGATAGGGCATTAACCCTGAAGAGCCGGACCGGGTACGCTGGCAAAGTGATGACTGCCTTCATCCCGGGTCGATCAGTCTATAACCCGGAATATGAGAAGTTTACCGGTCCTATAACCGGGAAACGGACTTATTGCGGCGGAGGCCATTCCGAATGAATTAATACCAGCCAAAATCATCTATCGCCTTTTTCATCGAATAGAAGTTATAAGGCGGTGTATTCACCGGCATCTCACAGCCCTGCATCAAAGCAAAGCCCCGGGGAGCCCGTTTTCCTTTCTCAATAGCCTGGCGGCAGCATTCATAAATTTCCTGAGGCGCACCGGTTTGAATGAATGACGGTTCAATATTCCCGGCAATCACACAGCTTTTTCCGAACCGCTCTACCGCCGCCGCAATATCAACTTCCTTTCCGATGCTTATGATTCCGGTGTTTCCCATCGGCACCTGGGCCCAAAGTGGAAGATTGGCATTTTGTTCCCCACAAATATGACACAGGATAGAGGCGACTCCCATTTTCAAGATTTTTTCATGCAGTTCAATCTGGTACGGGAGGATAAATTTCTCGAATTGTTTGGGCGAAATGATCTGGTTGGAAGCCAGAGGCTCCCAGATCTGGATATGGACTTTATTTTTTCCGAAAGTGTCAATCCAATACCCCGCGATATCCGCAACATGATCGGCGGCCAGCCTCAGAAGACGGTTTACCAATTCCGGCTTTTTCAGGAGCCAGCGGCATAGAGTTTCCACTGCACAAATATTCCCGGCAATCGTAAAGGGACCACCTGCTACCACCGAAGGAGACAGACCATTTTTCACTTGAAGTCGGGAAAACCGCATAGCCAGAGGCAACATTCCGGCCCTGGCTACATCGGGCAATACCAGTTTATCCACGTCCTCTTCTTTAATCACGGCAAAACGCCCATGAGAGGGAGCCTGTTCATATTCGCTCTCCGGGAGATTGATTTCACCGCCAAATTCACAGCCTCCATATGAGGCATAGCCGTAAAAGGGCTCACTATCGTAGCCGTATTGTTCCCGGGTATATATCTGTGCCTGAATGCTTTTCTCGGGATCGCTGTAGATGGAGGATACCGGGTATCCCACATTCCTGGCACAGAATCCCAGGGTAAAAGACAAAAACGGCACCCGGTCAACAGGCCTGCCGTCAATAAGAGCTTTCAATCTCTCTGAAGACCCCATACGTTCTAATTTTTCTTTTTTCCGTTCCAGCATTTTAACCAACCCTGATTAAATTTGAATTTGTTATCTGCCGATGCGGGCCAGCATGGCATTGGCTTCCCGAACGGCTTCTCCAGCGTTTTGGGCATAGCCATCGGCCCCATAGCTTCCGGCGATTTCGAGGGTCAATGGAGCACCGCCCAACATGATAGCAACTCCGGTGTCCTGTTCGCGGATCATCTTTATTACTATGGGCATAGCCAGCATACTGGTGGTCATCAAAGCTGATATTCCGATAACATCCGCCTTCAAACGCTTCTGCTCTTCGACAAACACAGCCAGGGGAACATCTTTGCCCAGATCATGAACAACCCAGCCGGCCGCCTCGAACATGATTCTAACCAGATTTTTCCCGATATCATGGATATCGCCTTCAACTGTACCCAGTATTATTTGCCGCCTGGTTTGGGCTTCTCCGATCTTAATATGAGGACGTAATATGTCCAGTCCGGCATATAAAGCATCCGAACACAGCAATAACTCAGGAACGAAATATTCATTTTTAGAGTAGAGCTCACCCACTTTTTCCATGGCTGCCGAAAGACCCTGAGATACCGCCTCATAAGCGTTTATATTTTCGTCCAGGACTGTTTGACAGATTTTGGCGGTTTCAACTTCATCCATAGCAACCACCGCGTCAAATAGCTGCTGTATCAATTCTTTTTTTCTTTCTATGGTAACCATATCAGGTCCTCCCATATCAATATTCAAGAAACAGATGAGCCTGGAGAATTAACTATAACGGCCAAAATCGTCCATAGCCCGGTTCATGGCTTTTACGTTTTCCAGTTTGGCCCGAGGCGGGAACTGGCAGCCTGTCGAAAACATAAAGCCGCCTCCGAGTTGCTTCCCCTGCCGGATTATTCTACCGGCGGTATTATAGACCTCTTCCGGTGATCCCGTTTGCAGGATAGAAGGCTGCATATTTCCGACAATAATATGTCCGGGGAAAAACCGGGCAGCCTTTTCCAGGTCTACTTCATGTCCAATGCTGATAATACCCGGATCGCCCATCGGGACTTGCTGCCAGTGTGGTAAATTTAAATTTTGCTCCCCACAAACATGACAATAGATACGCTGAAATCCTTTGTCCAGCGTTTTCCGGTGATACTCTTTGAGAGAAGGTAAAACGAACTGCTCAAATTGCCGGGGAGAAATTATCTGATTGCTGCAAATGACTCCCCCGCTCGAAACCAAAACCCGGTCGGCTCCCAACTCAGCATACCAGTAATCCAGCAATTCAGTAATAATAGCGCCTGTTATCTTCAATATCCGCTGCACAAGCTCCGGCTTCCGGATAATCCAGCGATTCAGCATCTCAGGACGGCAGAGCCTGCCTGCCCATTCATAGGGGTTGGGGGTCAGTAAAACAAAAGCCCTGAAAGGTTGAAAGTCCGGACGATTTTGGGAGCATAATCTGAAAAACTCCCTTTCCCTGGCAATAGCAGGCGATTTATTCAGGTCCGGAATAGTGAGCGTATCCACATCCTCTTCCTTTTCGATGGGATACCGCACCGTTGAAGGGGCCTGGGAAAACTCGCTGGAGGGCAATTTCCTCTCACCTCCAAAATCAATGACTCCAAAAGCCGGGAAAAAGGGGCTGCAAATCCAGCCGAAATCCTGACAGACCCGCCGCTGCATCTCCAGTGATGTATGAGGGTCCTTATAAGCGTCTTGAATAGGACGATTGTGGTATACTGCCGCATAGCCTGTCATATCGAAGAAGGGCCACAGGGGGACCCGGTCCGGTTTGCGGCGATTAAGCAGAGCTTCAATGCGCTGGCCATTCGTCATGGTTCCAGAATTGTTCGACATCGCAATTACTCCCGATCAACAATAAATCATTCCACAGGATAGATGAACGTCTACAGGAAGCAGCAATAACAAGTTTATAGATTATACTTCTTCTCAACAGGTTCTTCAAGACTCCGGTTTTGTCCGTGTTTTGTCCATCAGGTCTTCAAAATAATTGACGAGTCAAAACCGGCATGGTAAATTGGATTAGCCCGGCCGGAACAGAGCCGGAATAGAAAGGTAAAAGAATTAAATGGATATGAAACCCCCTTTTTCCAGTCCTGTTAAAGAGTACACCCAGGAAGTCTATATCTGCGATGAAGATGGCAACCAGATTTTGGACAGCAGATTTGTCTGGAAATACAATGAACATCATAATGTCTCCGAAGTCGCTCAATACAATTCGAAGAACGAGCTGTGGGAAGTGACCAGCTATACTTATAATAACGATCAGACATTAAAGGAAGTGACTGTTAAGGTCGCAGGCGGAGATTTTAAAGGAGAGCTGAAAAGGGCCCTTTTCTACGAATATAAGGATGACGCTCTGGACCAGATCACCGAGATCGGCGGAGATTACAAGATCGTTACCAAATACGATGATTGCGGCAATCCAACCGAGAAACACAATTTTTCCGGTGAGGACCTGGTGATTTCCACTACTATGTACGTCAACATATATGATCAGGGCAGGTTAGTAGAAAAACATACCGTCTTTCCTTCCGACGGGCCGCACTGGGTCGACAAATTTAAATATAATGATGAAGGCCTGCTGATTGAAGAACAGAACGACAGGAACAAGATGGTTTCCATTGTAAAGCACAGCTATAACGAGAAAGGCGACCTCATACTGAGTGATTTCAATCCGGGCGAGCCTAATTATGAAACGCTGAAAAGAGAAATCTTTTACAACGAGAACGGCGATATCAAGGTAATAAAGGAATACCGAAAGGGCTGGTGCTACCAGGACCGTAATGATGAGTTCGGCCTGACAGGCGCCGCCATGTATTTTTACGTGCGGTAGGCTGCCCTTTTCATTTAAGTCTCTCCTCCTTGCATCAGGAGAGTTGGGTCCACAGTCCGTGGATTAATGTCCGATTGTTTGTCTTCCGGGTGAAACTATATGTACCTGACCAGTCTCGTTTTTTAGTTCCACAGATTATGTATATGACCTTTGACAGCCGGGTAAGCTTGTGTTAGCATGCAGGTTGTTAACGTGGTTAATACTTGATTAAAAGTTCGATTAAGCTCGGAAGGAGTGTCACATGGGGTGTGAGCTGGAAATTAAGAAAACGCTGTGCTCGATGTGCGCCCTGAATTGCGGACTGCTGGTATATGTCAGAGACGGCAAGATCATCAAGATCAGGGGCAATCCGGACAACCCTGTCAGCGGCGGATTCACCTGTAAAAGGGTGGCAAGCGCCATTCAATGGCTATACCGCGGCGGTCAACTCATGTATCCGCTGAAGAGGGTGGGCAATCGCGGCGAAGGTAAATGGGCCCGGATTACATACGAAGAAGCCCTGGACGAAATCGCCGACAGGCTTCAACAGCTAAAAGACAAATACGGCGCCGAGACCCTGGCCGCATCCGACGGCGCTCTCCGGTATGCCGAATTCTGGATGCGCTCCCGCTTTATGAACCTGTTCGGCAGCCCGAACTCATTTCATCCGGGGCCTGTCTGCGGGCTGAACCACGAGGTGATGGGATTATCCATTGCCGGTGCGCGCATCAGTTCCCGGGAACATAATCTGCAACTCACCCGCTGCCTGGTTTTGCAGGGATCGAATCCCAGGGGCTCCAACCCCAAATTCGCCGAGCAAATACGCCGCATTAAAACCCAGGAACCGGGGCGGCTGAGAATTATAGACATTGATCCGCGGGATACCGGCGTCGCTTTCGAGAAGACCGATTTCCATCTGCGATTAAGACCGGGAACGGATTCAGCCCTGCTGCTGGCCTGGCTGAACGTCATCATCAGTGAAGATCTGTATGACAGGGAGTTCGTCGAAAAAAACACCTACGGTTTCGACCGTCTGGCCGAGCGAGTTCGGGAGTACAC
>JAQULX010000122.1 GCA_028718465.1 Dehalococcoidales bacterium
AGCCCCCAGGCCGTTCTGCCTGGCCTCAAGGATGAAATTGAAAAGCCCGAAGCCGGACTGGTCGGTTTCCCCGAAGGGTACCGCCGCTCTTAGCCGGGTGCATATCAGTACCGTTCCCATGCTGGCGGCGAAGGCAATCACGAAGAGAATTGGAAAACCGCCCGAGGAACTGGTATTGAACCTGTCGAGCATAAAACCCATGCCGTAAAAGAAACTGAGGTAGGTAGCGGCTGAAAGAATCGCCCGAATGCTCAGGTACCGTCCGACTTTACTGGGCGGCACCAGGTCGGATAACCATTTGTCAACCAGTGGTCCGACCATTAAAGATGGGACAAGATTGATGACCCATAAAGTGATCATCAATGAGATGGGGATGTCCTTGACAATGAGGGGAACTATTACCAGTGGCAGCCACCCCAACGAACCCAGGAAACCCATAATTACTACTGCCCGCTTCAGGGAATCCCCGAATTTAACTGTCGAGGGTACTCTCATGAGAAGCAGGGCAAAAAGAAGATTGGAAATAGTGCTTAATATGGCTATGTCTTTAGCCTGGGCCCCGGCTGATATCAATGACGGCGCCTGGTAAGCTATGGCCGCATTCTCTACCGATGCTGTCACGCTCTCACCATGAAGGCGTGACAAACTGCGGTCTTTATCTAGTTTGAATATATCAGACATAAGTATTGAAGCCTGAGGATAAACTCCAACAAAGCTTAATTATATTACTGGATATTGCAGAATTCAATAGGAAATTGGCCTGGTGTTATGTTCTAGGATATGGTCAGTAGGATAATTTGCATGGTGAGAATTGGCCGAGAATTGGCCGATATTTTTATCAAACAGGAAAAACGAAGGTAACATAATAAGCGAGCCGTGACAGAATTAACCGGTTAGGTGTAAGATACATTAAAAGTGTTATTCACCTATGTCTTATTCTGAAATATTAGATGTTACCCTGCCGACGTTTATTACTATCCTCATCGGCTATCTGATTGGGAAGCTCATCCGCATCGACATGGACGGCATCATCGATATAGTGTTCTATGTGGGACTGCCGGCCCTGGCCTTCGTCTCTATCATGAACCAGCAGATCGTTTTGCTGGATGCCGTGAAGATCTGGGCTTCAGTGCTGCTGGTCTCCCTGGGATGCGGTGTTATGGGCTGGATTTTGTTCAAGCTCTTAAAAAAGAAACATTCCGGCCTCTACCTGCCGATATCCTTGCCCAATACAGTGAACGTCCCATTTCCTATAATCAGCCTGGCCTATGGTCCGGCCGGGTTATTCGTTGCTACTCTGTATTATATCCCGAACTTGCTTCTCCTTTACTCGGCGGGGGTGTTCATAGCTATGGGAAAAGGCTGGCGGGAAAACCTGAAGGAGATGCTCAGGGTGCCGACCATCTATTCGGCTGCCCTGGCGCTGCTTTTTAATCTGTACCATGTTAGTGTACCGTCCTTGATAATCAAGCCGCTCGAATTCATCGGCAGCATGGTGGTCCCGATAGTAGTCCTGACGCTGGGATACAGCCTTTCGACGGTGAAAATCACATCCCTCCCTATTACTTTAGGGGCTTCGCTTATTCGGTTAGGCGGTGGGCTGGGCCTCGGCTTTCTGATGGTCTATCTTTTTGATATCACCGGTCTTGCCAGGACTATTGTAATCCTGATGTCTGCTATGCCGGCAGCGGTAAATACCTACACTATTGCCGCCAAGTATAAGAATGAGGCTGACCTGGTAGCCAGCGTAGTCATGGTGACCACTATAATCAGTCTGGCTCTCATACCCGTTTTACTGCGCGTGCTGGGCTAGCGGTTTGTAGATTACCCTGTAATATTTACCGATTGACAATTATTCGCTAATGGCTATAATTAAACTACCAGCCCATAGATACCTCATCCAACAGTGTGTTCTTTTGGTTTATTGAAAACAACAGCCTGATAAATACCGGATACGTTAGTCCATAACCGATATATTTAGATGAGTTTGCCGGAGGTACGGTATGGTTAGCGAGGAAAAGATCAGGAAATTAGCTCACTCCATCTGGGAGGCAGAAGGCCGTCCCGAGGGCCAGCATCTGGACCATTACTTTCGCGCTAAACGCATGCTGGAGGAACAGGAAGCAATCCAATCCTATATAAATAAAATGCGCATTCATCCCGCCAGCCGGCTGGTTGGTGAAAATGCTGCCCGTAAAGAGAGGTACTTTTAACAATGGCGGCCGGTCTACAGGCCGGATTTTTGAAGGTACAGTGAATTTTACCTTGTTTTATTTAATTCTGTTTCTTCTCACCTGCCGGCTACTCTTCGATAGTAAAAGGTTTTGAAACGGGACGCTTTCACATGGTTGTCCGGTACGCGTTCTACAGGGCCTATCCGGGAAACCATGGTTGCCTTACTTCAGAATAGCATCGATTCAGAATCTTTCCCCGGAATGAAACGGTCTGAAGTAGTGTACAATATCATTTAGGAGACCGGCAATGACCAAAAGATTTTATCGCAGCCGCACCGACCGCATGATCTGGGGAGTCTGCGGAGGACTGGCAAAATATTTTAATATCGATACCACCATCGTAAGGGTCGCGTTTGTAGTATCTCTGTTTTTCGGCACGCTGGGTTTCTGGATTTATATCATCATGGCTATTATTGTCCCAGTGGAGCCGACTTTGTAAAGACCCTTATCCCATAATTCCTGGGTGGCATACAAATATATTGCTCTTCTGAGTCGATCTGGTAGAGAGCCACGGCCGCGTGGTGTTTGCATCGATAAAATTACGAATGCTTCTCAAGCATAATAACCCCTCCACCTGCCGGTTTATTCACCGTCCACGAAATAAGCGGGACTTCCTCAGGATGACACGAAAACAAGCGCCGGTTTCAGTCCGCTGGTATAATAGTTGTGAGCAAGATCATGTTAATAAGAGAAGTCCAGGCTAAAAGCATCCATTGCAGGTCCAGAGTCTATGATTACGTAGTTAACCCTTACACCGGGTGTCAGCATGCCTGCAGCTATTGTTATGCCCGATTCATGAAACGATTCAGCGGTCATGAAGAAGCCTGGGGCGATTTCGTGGATGTCAAGATAAACGCCCCTGACCTGCTCCGGAGAGAGATCGCGCGCAAAAAGATGGGCAATGTCTGGATAAGCGGGGTATGCGATCCCTACCAGCCGCTGGAAGCAAGGTACCGTCTGACGCGGGAATGCCTCCGGATTATCATTGAACACCACTGGCCTTTTGTCATCCAGACCCGGTCGCCCCTGGTGCTGCGGGACATAGACCTGATTCAAACATCTGTTAACGGAGAGGTCGGCCTTACAGTGACAACATCCGATGATGATATTCGCAGACTGTTTGAACCTCACGCGCCGCCTGTAAAAGATAGAATCCGGGCCTTGGAAGAACTGCACCGTTCAGGTATTAGAACATTTGCCATGATAGCGCCTTTACTGCCCGGAGCGGAAAAACTTCCGGAGATGCTTAAAGACAGAGTAGACTACATAATAGTGGACCGGATGAACTACCATTATGGCAATTGGGTTTACCGAAAACACGGTCTCCTGAACAGTCTCAGCGATGATTTTTTCAATAAGGCAGGAGAAGAGATTCTTTCGAAATGCACCAGGGAAGCTCTCGACTGCCGCTTGCTGTACTGAGTCCTGTAACTTCAGGACGGGAGAGGGGTGGAGGCTTAATTCTTTTCACAAAACCCCCATTACTTCCCTTAGCGCCTTCTTAACCATTTCCCGGGTTAGCGGCACTTTGTATTTATTTCGCTGCAAAGGGCGGGCTCCGGCAACTGCCAGATCAACTGTTTCGTTGATCAGTCCCTCGTCAATCCGCTTTCCCCTGAGGGCTGCTGCCGCTTGCGGAACAGGATAAGGCCGGGGAGCTACGCCGCCAAGCACTATCCGGGCATCTTTTACCAGGTCTCCTTCCAGGGATATCTGGAGGGCTACGCTTACCAGGGCAAAAGCCCAGGCCTGCCTGTCCATCGATTTTAAATATATTCCCCGGGTATTAGATGCGGTCGCCGGGACGGCGCAGGTTTTTTCATGCGGTCGGCGCGTTTTCCTGTGCTGGCTGCCATTACCCTTCTCCGACACCCTCTAAATCAATATCCCTGTATTTACCGATTTACCACTGATTATTACAAAATATTATCCCTAATATCATGTAATCGGAATGGTGTTCGGCAACAGGCTGGCAGATATCGACCGGAAACAGCAAATCGAGAGGAATACTAAGTCCGGTATATTTCCGGGTTTACGCAGTGAGGCAGTCTTTCACCTTTTATTCCGGCGATCAGGTTTTCCGCTGCCATTACAGCCATTTTGGAGCGGGTAGCCACGGTAGCGCTGCCGGTATGAGGTGTGAATACCACGTTGTCCAGCGTCAACAGCGGGTCATCCGGAGACAGGGGTTCCTTTTTAAATACGTCCAACCCGGCCCCGGCTATTTTTCCGGCTGCCAGAGCCTCATAAAGCGCTGTCTGATCGACTACCGCTCCACGGGCGGTATTGATCAGAATGGAAGTGGTTTTCATTAAGGCCAGTTCGGCCGGACCGATCAACCGGCGGGTCCCTTCGTTTAAAGGCATATGGAGACTCACGAAATCGGATTCCTTCAGCAACTGAGGCAAAGAGGTGTATTCGGCCCCAAGCTCTTTTTCGATATCTTCCTGTCGGCTCCGGTTGAAATACAGAATGCGCATATGGAAACCTCCGGCGCGTCTGGCCATTTCCTTCCCGATTCTGCCCATGCCGATGATCCCCAGGGTGCTGTGATGTATATCCTGTCCAAGCATCATCATAGGTTTCAGAGAGGCATTCCACCGTCCGCTCCGCACCATTCTGTCGGAACAGGCTATTTGGCGGGCGGCGGCCATCAGCAGGGCGAAAGCCAGGTCGGCGGTTGTCTCCGACAGCACCCCGGGAGTATTGCCGACCGGAATGCCTTTTTGCGTGGCCGCGGAGATGTCGATATTGTCGAAACCGACGCCGTAGTTGCTGATCACCTTGAGATTCGGGGCGGACTCTATTATCCCGGAGTCGATCTTGTCCGTCAGCAGACATAACAGCCCGTGAGCATCCTTCACTTTTTTCTTTATAGCCTGGTGAGTCAAATAACCGTCTCCGGTCCATTGCTCGACCCTGGCGGTCCGGCTTATCATCTCAATCGCTATTGAGGGTATACTATTAGTGATAAATACTTTGTACTGCATTGATTGTCCTGTAAATTAAAATCGTCTGAAAAGACGCTGCTAGTCTTGCTTTATTTTAAGGATTGCCAGAAAACCGGCCGGGCTTTGATTTAAAGACAGCTTCTCCATTGGGCACATATCTTTCCCGTTGCGGGCGAGAATGAAGGGTACGGTCCGTTCCAGATGGTACTCAACACTGTATTTTTTTAATGTCGCGGAGGCCAGTTCACTGCCGAGAGGTGAATAGACCTGCCCCGCGCCGGCGCTGATGGATAAAAGAGCGGCGGCGTTTCCCATAACCTTGTCCATCAGGGTGGTCCGATCGCTGGCATTTTTGTATTTCAGGATATACTCCAGGAGAGGGGCCAGGACGTTCTTGTCGGATTTGAAAATACATTCATCACCCCGGTATATCCGCAGGGTGTCGCTGCTGCATTTAAATTCCGCGAACAGTGCTCTCATTAGATCTGTCATCAGATTAACAGTCCCCTCCTATAGCACGATCAGGAAGAGGTTTGCGACAACTCCTTAAGCCGGGCGATTGCCGGAGTTAGTACCAGTCCTGCTTTTTCTTGAAAACGGAGGTGGGCCGAGCTATCCAGCGGTGTTTCGCCTTCATTAATGATAACCAGCCTGGCGCCGGATTCTATCGCCAACCTCGGCATATCGGCTGCCGGAAAAACTACCAGACTGGAGCCAACTACTATGAAAAGATCGCAATCATTGGAATGCCGGATTGCCAGGGCCAGGTCTTTCTGCGGTAAAGATTGCCCGAAATTGACTACGCTGGGCACCATCTTGCCGCCGCATTCCGGGCAAACGATTTCATCATCGAAATTGTCCATTTTGAACTCGCATTTGCTGCAGCGGATTTTGGTCAGATTGCCGTGAAGTTCAGCCAGCAATTCAGGACGGATGCCCGATTTTAAATGCAGGTTATCGACATTCTGGGAGATAAGGAATTTCAGCTTGTTCAACTCTTGCAGTTCGAAGATAGCCCTGTGCCCTTCATTAGGAGATACAGCCGCCCAATCCCTGGTATCAGAGGAAGCGGATAAGCCTCTGGCTTTCCTGGTCCACAGGCCGTTCGGCCCGCGAAAGTCCGGCAATCCCGACTCAGTGCTGATGCCGGCTCCGGTAAATACTACCAGACGTTCGGCTTCAAATATCCATTCAGCCAAAATATCGATCCGGCCGCTTAATTCGATACTCATCAATACAGTATGTTCTCTTTAATAAAATTGATATTGTCACGGATATCGTCCTTCCCGTGAATAACGCCGGGATGGCCGTAAGGATGCCCGCAGAGAAGATATTCGGTATCCAGTTTGGACAATTTATCAATGCTTTCTATTAACAATTGAGGGTTCCCTCCGGGAACATCGACTCTTCCGACATTTCGGAAAAATATCACGTCGCCCACAGCCAGGGCTTTTTTCTCCGGCCAGTATACGGATATTTCACCGGGCGAATGGCCGGGGGTATGGATTATCTCCAGTTTGGCCTTGAATATATCAGCCTTGACTTCACCTTCTGCCAGATACAGGTCGGCCTTTCCTCCGCCGAACATCTGGTATATCGCTTCTTCATCTTTATGCAAAGCAACCAGGGCTTTATTCTTGTCCTGGAACTTTCCGGCGGCTTCAACATGGTCGGGGTGAGCATGAGTGATGATGATCAGCCCGATATCTTCTATTTTCAATCCGTCGTTTTCTATCTCCCGTGTTAAAATTTCGAAAGCCGGTTCCCGGAGATACGGAGTAATAATATGCCCGGGATCAATAATGATATGTTTATCATTTTTTAAGACGCCGGCAAAAATGTAAGAGTTGCAGTTGTTATCGTTTCCTTTCCAGATGTAAGCATACAGGTTGTCGGCTAATTTCATTCATACTCTCCCGCAATGTTATCTAAAATAATCATAGCTTAACACGGCGTATTTCTCAATTCAGTTCATATGCGCTGATAAATATCTAAGTACCGCTATTATACATACTTAATATAATCATCTGTTCGCCGGGATTTACATAACCTGTATCAAATGTATTTAAACACCTTAGCAGGCTTTTATATGCATAATATCATTTAAATAAGGTACTTATATTGTGGGAATTAATGTGTTATAATGTTGTAGTTTTCGTCAGTACTTCTATTTACAAAAGGCGGTGCAATCATGTATAATACCTGCCATAAAGAAACGATGAATAATAAAGCACCTGCACGACCGATAATAATAGGGAAGTATGATATAACCCTGGGTGAAAAAACTATATCATATACGTTAAAGAGCAGTTACAAAGCAAAGCTTATCTGGTTAGACATCAGGCGCAAGACCGGTCTTACAGTAACAATCCCCCGTTATTATAACATCACGAAGCTCCCGGATTATCTAAGATCAAATTCTGCCTGGATATTACGCAATATCACCAAATATTGTAGTGAAATCTCAGAATCTCCGGTAACCAGCATTCGCCCGGCAAACACCGTATCTTATCTCGGTAAATGTCTCAAAGTAATGCAAAAAAGAAATGGCTGTGGTCTGAATGTGGTGAAGTTGCACCAAAATTCACTGATCGTCAGTCTTAATACCTCCGGCACCGATTTTTCATCCCATGAC
>JAQULX010000123.1 GCA_028718465.1 Dehalococcoidales bacterium
CGACGCTCTTCCGATCTGTAGCCTTTTGGGCTTCTTTTTCCTTTCTCTTCTTTTCAGCCTTCTCTTTCTCTATTTTTTCTTCGAATTCCCTAAAGGAATCCCATCTGAACGGTCTTCAGCCCATCTTTATTCCCTCCATTTTACTTCGATCAGCGATACTCATTCACATCCTGATGCTTTCATTATAGTAGTTTTCCAGAAAGATATCGCGCTCCAGGGTGGCACTACTTTGATGACATTCCAGGCTTAAGGCTCCCTCACCGGGACATTACTGAAGGAGCCGGAGGGGAATCCATCGCGGGATAATATTCCA
Organism: Dehalococcoidales bacterium; assembly: GCA_028718465.1. The sequence goes on from JAQULX010000123.1 coordinate 314, forward strand.
GCGTGATTTCCGTGGTCTTTTCAGTCTTTCCCTGCCAGTAAGTGATTTTTACTGTCTGACCCGGCAGGCTCAAGTTGAACAGGCCGATCAGGTCTTCGGCGCTGGTGATTATTTTATCATTGAAATGGGTAATAATGTCTCCGGCATCAATTCCGGCCTGGCTCGCCGGACTATTTCGGGATACCGCTGTAACTATAGCCCCCTTGCTCACATCAGGCGTCCCGGACAAAGAGAGCTTTTCATCGAATGTTAAGATGTCTATTCCCAACCAGGCACGGGGAACTCGCTGGCCGGATGAAAGAAGTTTTATTATCGGCATAGCATCCTCAATATTGATGGCGTAACCCATGCCTTCGACTCCGGACTCATCTATTTTCAACGTATTGATGCCGACAACTTCTCCCTGCATATTAATAAGGGGGCCTCCGCTGTTACCGCGATTTAGCGGCGCACTGGTCTCGATCAAATTACCATAGACCTGGCCCTTTTCCGGGCTCATGGTAACTCCCAGGCGGCTGACAATGCCTGTTTTGGCGCTAATCCCCTTTCCAACGGGATTGCCCATCGCTAACACCCAGTTCCCTACCCTGATATTCGAGGCTTCAGCGACCGGCAATGGATGTAATTTCTCTTTTAATTTAACTTTTAAAACAGCAAGGTCCGTAACCGGATCGGCATATACGGAATCCACCCGATATTCCCGATGATCAAAAAATTCAATGCGAACCGTGACAGACCCGTCTATAACATGGCTGTTGGTTACGATAGTCTCCTCATCCAATACCCAACCTGAACCCAATTCAACTTGCGTGATCATTTCCTTAGAATCATCAAGGGAGAGCTTTTCAGCCTCAACTGCCACTACAGATGGTCCTACCAATTCCACCAGATGGGAAAAATCCGGAAACCCGGCCTCTGAAGTTGATAGGGTTTGAGATTCCAAAGTTTCGCTCTCGGCAGGTGCTGATTGAACGGGACTAATTCCAGGGGTAATGCAGCCAGTCAAGGCTACCAGTAACCCGGAAACGGCGCATGTTAAAAAGAGGTATTTTCGTCCCATTGGTCATTCTTCCTGGATATCTATCAATAAGTTATTTTTCTTTGCGCGCCTGTCTGTAAGCTACCAGGATTCTGCCTGATACTGCCGAGATATATAATAATTTGCCAGGTTTCGTCTTAATTCATTATATTTGAAGGCTTAAATTATTTTATCCGCCTTGATACTTAGAAAGGTCTAATGAGCATTAGAGTGAAATAACATAGCAATACCGAAAGATAGTAAGCGGAATATAGAGGATTTTGTGTATTTATGATTAAGAAAGAGTAGCGTCCCGGCTGAGAAAAGCCTCTTTCGGTAATATCGGAGTTAACCAGCGGGGACATCCAGGATGCCCAGTAAATCCAGTCCTCTGATAATCATATTGACAGCGATGGCCGCCAGGAGCAAGCTGGATATCTTTGAAATGGCCTTCACACCGCCCTTCCCGAGAAAGCGGATAATATAATTGCTCGATATGAATATTACATAAACGATTAATAGATTCAAAATAAAGGATATTACTACATAATATACCGGAAATTGAGTCACCAGAAGCAGCAGGGTGGTAATGGCGGCGGGTCCCATTGTCAAAGGCGTCCCGATGGGGACTACCGCTACCATTTCCTCCTTGACCATGTCTATCGATTGGCCTCCCATCATATAATTTACCGATAACACCAGCAGGATAATTCCGCCTCCGATAGCGAAAGAACCCACCGAGATACCCATCAGATTCAGGACCAGTTGGCCGAGAAAGAGAAAGAAAAAACCCAGCACCGTCGCCGTAATTACCGCATTGCGGATCATCCGCGTCCGTTCTCTCGGAGACATTACATCGCTGAGCGAAATCACAAAAGGGAGATTGCCTACGGCGTCAATTACGATAAACAACGGAACAAAGGTCAATAAAAAGTTTTGCCATATGCTATCGGTAACCATATCTTTATTTTAACACACCCAGGAAAGGCAGTTTCCCGAATAGCAGGCTTATAAGTCCCGGTATTTTTTGACACCTGTAATCGCCGATGATACACTTTCCTTAGAAAATGGCTTTACCCGTGTTTGTTGAGTTATGTTAATAAAAAAAATCGGGATACTCTATCATCCCATGATCCGGGCTACCAGCGACAAAGCCCGTGAGCTGACCGACTTCCTTAAAACCAGAGGCATCGATGTCTGGACATGCTCCGCCTGGGAGACTGAAAACGCTGTTGCCAGGCTGGATACCACGGACTTATTAATCACCACCGGAGGCGATGGCACGATATTGCGTGCAGCCCAGGTGGCTCTCCAGAATGAGATTCCCATCACCGGGATTAATATGGGCAAACTCGGTTTTCTGACTGAGTTCAGGGCTGATGAAGCTATCGAGCAACTTCCAGAATTATTGGAGGGGAAGGGCTGGCTGGATGAGAGGACCATGTTGGAAGCCAGGCTGGAGCCGGCTGAGCCGAATGGTAAACCCCATAATACCTTTTTCGCTCTAAATGATGTCGTTCTGGCGCGGGGGGCCACTGCCAAGCTCATCCAGGTCGATACCAGTGTCGATGAACAGCCGCTTACCATCTACCGGGCTGACGGTGTGGTCCTGGCGACGGCCACCGGCAGCACCGGCTATTCCCTGGCAGCCGGGGGACCGGTGATTTACCCGCAATCTTCCGATATTCTACTGGTGCCCATTGTGTCGCATTTAAGCCTGGGATACAGCCTGGTGATGCCTTCATCCAGCGTAATCCGGCTGCAATTGATCACCACCAATCAGGCCACTCTGAGTATCGACGGACATATAAATGTCCCCGTCTTTAATGATTCTGTGGTTACTGTGAGGAAGAGCTCCCGGAAGACTCGCTTCTTAAGACTTCGTGAGAGGAATTATTTCAATAAGCTGGAAGAAAAATTGAGAGGAAAAAAATAATTGGATCTTATTGTAAAAGCCAAGATCGGGGATGTTCCCCAGATACAACACCTGGTCAATTCATTTGCCGAAAGGGGCGAAATGCTGGCAAGGCCGCTCAGTGAAATTTACGAGAACCTGCGGGATTACTATGTCGTCAGAGATGGCGGCCAGGTTATCGGCTGCGTAGCGCTGCATGTAAGCTGGGCCGACCTGGCTGAAGTAAAGGCATTGGCGGTGGCCGAAAGCATCCAGCGGAAAGGCCTTGGCTCGAAGCTGGTCCAGGCCTGCCTTAATGAGGCCAGAGATCTGGATATTCCGATCGTTTTTTGCCTGACCTTTAAGCCTGCTTTTTTTGGGAAACAGGGCTTCATCGAGGTCGATAAAATGAAGCTGCCCAAAAAGGTCTGGTCGGAATGCTTCCATTGTCCAAAATTCCCGGACTGCGGCGAGACCGCCATGTACTACTCTGTAAAAGAGGGGGCGCAGCTTGGTTGAAGAAAAGACCATTTCCAGCCGTCCTGTTTTCAAAGGAAGAGCTTTTAATGTGCGTGTGGATACGGTTATCAATGCCAGCGGACAGCAGACCACGCGGGAAATAGTGGAACATGTCGAATGCATCGCCGTAGTCCCTGTGGACGCTAATGGAGATATCCTTCTGGTCAGGCAGTACCGTAAGGCCGTGGAGAAAGAACTGCTGGAGATTCCGGCAGGAGGGATCGACCCCGGAGAAGACCCAGACAGCGCTGTCCGCCGCGAACTACAGGAAGAGATCGGCTATCTTCCCGAGAAAATTGAACGAATGAACGGCTTTTATTCATCTCCCGGATTTTGTACCGAATACCTGTATCTTTATCTGGCGGAGGGACTTAAACCCAGCCAGCTTTATGCTGAAGATACCGCCGGTATAGAGACAGTGAGGATCAAACCCCACCAGGTGCGCAGGTTGATCGCTTCCGGGGAGATTTGTGACTCGAAGAGTATCGCCGGATTGCTGTATTACCTGGAATACCGGAAAAAACACCGCTAAGAGGTTTATTGTCCTGATTATCGAATGAAATCCCACCCTGAGACCATTCGTCGACTCAGGTGATAAGTATTGGGCTCTTCAAGAATGACAGCGGGATATGGCGGCACTCCTTTATTATCATGTCATTCGGGACACTGAATGCCCTCCTGAGCTTAGCCGCCGCGAACTACAGACAGCGCGCGACCCCAGGCGCTCAGCATCTCAGAGTGGAAAGCCAGACCGGCACAACCGGCGGAAAAGAGCTGATCAGACCAGCGAGTTGATCTTTTTTCCGCCCAGAAGGTGCATATGAACATGCATGATCACCTGACCGGCTTCCGGACCGGTGTTGATTACCAGTTTGTAAGACCCACGGGTATTCATCTTTTCCGCAACAATATTGGCTACTTCCATCATATGGGCGATAACCGGCAGGTCCTCCGGGGTGATCTCCGCCATGGAAGAAATGTGCTTCCTGGGTATTATCAGCACATGGACCGGGGCCTTGGGATGCATATCTTTGAAGGCCATTACAGTGTCATCCTGATAAACAACATCACTGGGAATTTTACCCGATACAATCTGGTCAAAAATGCAGTCCGCCATTTTTAACTCCTTTTCAAAAGACAGTGCGCATTTTATATTTTACCAGGAATTGCTAATCTTTCGATGACGGCATCGGCTACCTGCGAGGTACCCACGCCGCCGCATTTACCGGGCATCATATCATAGGTCAATTTTTGGCCTTCAGCAATGACCGCAGCAATTGCCCTTTCCAGACGTTCGGCGGCTGACGTTTCTCCCAGGTAACGGAGCATCAGCATGCCGGAAAGTATGGTGGCCAGAGGGTTCACCTTGTTTTGCCCGGCATATTTGGGAGCACTACCATGGGTAGGCTCAAAGACGGCCACACCATCTCCCAGATTGGCTCCGGGAGCCACGCCCAGTCCTCCGACCAGTCCGGCGCATAGATCGGACACGATATCACCGTACAGATTTGGCAGCACCATGACATCAAACTGCACGGGGTTGCGGACCAATTGCATGCACAGGTTGTCAACAATGAAATCATTGAATTCAATATCGGCATAGCTTTTCGCGACGTCCCTGGCCACAGCCAGAAACAGGCCGTCGGAAAACTTCATAATATTGGCTTTGTGAACAGCCGTGACCTTCTTACGGTTATTTGCCCTGGCATAATCGAAAGCATATTTCACTATCCGCCTCGTTCCGAACTCAGAGATCAGCTTCAGGCTTATGCCGGTGTCTTCCCGGACTTTGCCCCGGGTTTCCTCGATCAACTCAAGCAGCCTGACAGCCTCAGGAGACCCTTTTTCATACTCAATTCCGGCATAGAGGTCTTCGGTATTTTCACGGACTATGACGATGTCTACATTCTTATACGGAGATGGAACGCCGGGATAGGTCTTGCAAGGCCGCAGACAGGCAAACAGGTCCAGACTCTTGCGCAGGGCGACATTGACGCTGCGGAATCCGGTACCCACCGGTGTGGTCACCGGGCCTTTAAGGGCAATCTTGTTTTTCCTTATTGAGGCCAGAACAGAATCCGGCAGGGGCGTCCCCCGGGCAGCCATTACACCGGCTCCCGCTTCAGCAATCTCCCAGTTAAATTCAACTCCGGTGGCTTCCAGCACCCGGCGGGCGGCTGCCGTTACTTCCGGTCCGATGCCGTCACCGGGAATCAGAGTCACATTGTAGGCCATACAGATCGTTCTCCTTAAGTAGAAATCAGAGCCTGAAATCTCCGTTCTTTTTAATATACTCCAGCAGACCGCCTTCATTTAAAATATTGAGCATTACCGGGGGAATCCTGCCAAAGGTAAGTGTTTGACCACTGGTCAAGTCCTTGACCGAGCCCGCCGGCAGGTCCACCTCCAGTTCGTCGCCGTCTTTGATTTTATCGGTATCGCAAATTAAAACCGGCAAACCCTGGTTGATGGCATTGCGAAAGAAGATGCGCGCTACTGATTTGGCCAGGACTGCGCTGACACCGGCCATCTTGATTACCAGGGGAGCATGTTCCCGGCTGGAGCCTAAACCGAAGTTACTGCCGCCAACGACGAAATCTCCCGGTCTAACACGAGACGCAAAGGTGGGGTCAGCATCTTCCAGGACATGCTTAGCCAGCTCCGGGAGATTGCTGCGGAGACCCGCCAGCCGTCCGGGTACGATTAAGTCAGTGGAAATATTATCGCCAAATTTAAAAGCTTTGCCTTTAAACATTATAGTACCTCACGAGGATCAGTAATTTCACCCTTGATAGCGCTGGCTGCCGCAGTAGCTGTACTGGCCAGATAAATCAGTGACTCCGGGTTCCCCATACGGCCTTTGAAATTTCGGTTGGCCGTAGAGAGGCAGGCTTCGCCGTTTCCCAGCACACCCTGATGCAGACCCAGGCAACCTCCGCAGCCCGGCGGCAGGATAACCGCTCCGGCTTCGATCAAATCAGTAATATAGTTCTTCCTGACAGCTTCCAGCAATACGGACTTAGAGGCCGGACCGACAATCAACCGGGTGTCCGGATGACGCTTTCGGCCCCGCAAAATAGACGCGGCCAGGGCCAGGTCTTCCACCCGACCGTTGGTGCACGTACCGATAAACACCTGCTGTATTTTTGTACCCTTCAGGGCTCGGACGGGAGCAGTGTTATCGACTGTATGCGGCCTGGAAACTGTCGGCTCAAGCTTATCCAGGTCGATGTTGATTACCCGCTCATATTCAGCATCGCTGTCCGCTTCCAGATGCTGGTAGTCCTGAACCCGTCCGTGCTCATGTAAATACCCTTGAGTAAGTCCGTCCGAGGCAAACAGGCCCACCTTGTCCCCGGCTTGCACCGCCATATTGGAAACAGTCAGACGGTCGGAGATACTCATACGGTCGACAGCTTCACCGGCAAATTCCAGTGATTTATAAGTAGCGCCGTCCGCGCCTATCAGACCAACAAGGTGTAAAATCAGATCCTTGGCGTAGACTCCTTTGCTGAAATCCCCCTTGACCCGGACCTGCACGGTTTCCGGCACCCGAAACCAGGTTTTTCCCAGAGCCATGGCAATCGCGACATCGGAAGAACCCATGCCGGTAGCAAAAGCCCCCAGCCCGCCAGCGGTGACAGTATGTGAATCAGCGCCCACTATCACATCTCCAGGCCTGGCGTAGGACTCGGCCACTATCTGGTGGCAGACTCCCTCCCCCACATCGGAGAGCCGGACACCGGCCTGCCGGGCAAACTGACGGAGGAACATGTGATCATTAGACAAGGCTGCCTGGGGGCTGGGAGCAGCATGGTCCATGAAAAGAATGGTCCGGTCCTTACGAGCCGGCTCCGGGATGCAGCTCTGCAAGAACTGGCGGACTGTCAGCGGCCCCGTGGTGTCCTGTACGAAGACCAGATCCACTTCGGATATTACGATGTCCCCAGTCCTGGCTTCCGTGCCCGACTTTCTACTCAGGATTTTCTCGGCTAATGTCTTTCCCATCGTTCTATTCTC
>JAQULX010000124.1 GCA_028718465.1 Dehalococcoidales bacterium
CCACAGTCCGTAGCCCCAGAAGAACCAGAAAATGAACACGACCAGGGACAGGGCGTGTATCCCCAGGATAAAGTGCCCGGCCACCTGGTCAGCCAGCTTCTGGATAGGGGCCCGGGTAGTCTGGGCGTCCTCCACCAGCTTTATGATTTGCGCTAAAGCAGTATTCCGGCCTACGCGGGTGGCCAGGAATTTAAAGGCTCCGGTCTTGTTGATCGTCCCCCCGATAACCTCATCCCCGGCCTTCTTTTCTACCGGCAGGCTCTCCCCGGTGATCATGGCCTGGTCTACGGAAGAATAGCCGTCGATGACCTTTCCATCAACCGGGATGGACTCACCGGGACGGACTAACAAAATATCGTCTACTTGAACTTCTTCAGCCGGAATTTCGATCTCATTATCATCCCTTAGCACATGCGCTTTTTGGGGCTGAAGCTTCATCAACCGGCGGATAGCCTCAGACGTTCTGCCGCGGGTCACCGCTTCCAGGTAGCGTCCCAGAATAATAAAGGCCGTCAGCAAAGCCGCGGCCTCATAGAAGGTGGCTTCCCTGCCCCCGAAACCGGCGTCTGGGAAGAAGGTATTTATTACCGCTATCAGGTAGGCCGCCCCGATTCCGGTAGCGTAAAGCAGGTTCATATCGGTCATGCCGTGTTTCAGGCCGTTCCAGCTATTGATAAAAAACTGCCGGCCCGGGCCAAAAACAATCGGAGTAGTCATAGCGAACAGGAACACCTTGTTATTCATCCAGGCCGGGATGATATCGGCCAGTATCCCGTAAGGCTGGAAGGTGCCGACCATGACCACCAGTCCCACCGCCCACGCGATAATAAGGTTCAGGCGCTGGCGCCGTATCTCTTTCTGGCGGGCGTCTCTTTCTCTATCCAGGGTTTCCTGTCCCTCGATCTTTTCGACAGCGCCATAGCCTATCCCTTTGATGGTCTTGATGATCTCCGCCATGGGAGTAATATCCGGAGAGTATTCCACCCGGGCGCTGCCGGCAGCAAAATTAACCAGGACGCCGGCTACTCCGGGCAATGCCTCCAATGCTTGCTGGATATTGGCCGCGCAGGAAGCGCAGGACATGCCGGTGATCTGCAAACTGGCAGAGTTCAGAGAGGCGCTGTAACCGACTTCCTCTACAGCTTTCTTCAAAGATGCCGGGTTTGTCCGGGCCGGATCATACCTGACGTTGGCTTTCCCGGTAGCCAGGTTGACCACCGCGTTTTCGACGCCCGGCTGACTTTTAAGGGCGCCTTCCACATTGGCGGCGCAGGAAGCGCAGCTCATGCCCCCTATAAATAATATTATGGATGTTTGTTTATCCCCGCCTGCGGCCTTCACTGCGAACTCCATCTCTTAACTTTACTGCTGCGAATATCAGATGGCGGGTATATGGGCAGCCTGATTGGCGTGTTTCTCTTATTATCATTCTACTATTGTTCTTCATGAGAGGCGGGTAAAAAGACAGAAAAGTCACTGCCCTTGCCTACCTCGCTCTTGATTTCTATCCGGCCGCCGTGCCTTTCTACTATCCCGTAAGATACCGCCAGGCCTAACCCGACCCCCTTGACAGCGTCTTTGGTTGAGAAAAAAGGGGTAAACAACTTGTCCATATTCTCCAGAGGAATCCCGACGCCGGTATCCTGTATGCTCACTCTGACATAGTCACGGTCGCCGTAGCCGCTGATTATCCTTAGTTCTCCTCCCTCCGGCATAGCCTGGATGGCATTTACAATCAGGTTGATGAAGACCTGCTGAAGCTGGCTGAAATCGCCTGTCACCGCCGGCAGGGCGGGCATGTCTTCTCTGATTACCTTGACTTTATTCATTTGCGCCTGGTGCTCCACCAGGCCGATCGATTGATCGATGACATCACTGATGATAACCGGTTGTAATACCGGCCGCGTCTGCCGGGCAAAATCCAGGAGGTTGCGGACCAGCTTGGAAGAGTGAGTTGTCGCCGACTCCATTTTAATCAGGATATCCAGGGCTTTATCCTGATTCAGAGTCCCGTTTTTAATCATTTTTTGCAGAAGCTGGTTATAGACCAGTATGCCGCCCAGAGGATTATTGATCTCGTGAGCTATCGAAGCTGAAAGCTGACCGAGGGCATTCATCTTTTCCACCTGGATCAACTGCTTCTGGGTCTTTTCCAGGCGTTCGATATAAGTATTCAATGTCTCATTCAGACCTACGATCTTCCGATAGGCTTCTATCTGGTCGTCGAAATAATTCAGCGATATCGCCACCAGAGTGCTCACCAGGAAAGGAAAAATGAGGTAGACGAATGATCTTACCAGCACGTAGGTCTCCAGAGAAAGGGGCAGCGCCTGGGGCACCAGGATCGCTACAAATACCGGGCTGCCGAGAAGCGCTCCCTTTAACCGGTAAACGACGGCGGCATAGATCAGAGGCGGGAAAAGGAAGATCACATAGACATCATAAAAGTTCTCATAAAAGAAATAGGTCATGTAAATAAATAAAGCCACCATCAACCAGATGATAAGAAAATGAATGCTTCTGATGCCGTTAACGGCCTTCAAACTCGTCAGCCATTCAATTATTCTGGTCTGGGTTGTCGTCGTTTTAAGTCCCTGCTTACTCGGAGTATGAATATTCATGGAATTTCCTTGAAAACCTTAACTACAGCGCCCATCGCAAGCTCTGATTATCTGGCTGAGAATATTCACGGAATCACTTGCGAAATCCCGGGGCTATCAAGCTGCCTTATTCATAATAATATTTTATGTCAAAAAGGTCTACTGGGAATCTCAACTCAAACCAATAAAAAGAAGCCTGTTTCTGGAAAGTGCTCGAAGAAGCGATTTTGGCTTTTTTACCTTTCAATTGGAAAATGGCCTCGCAGAAGGCCCGCAGAGCGGGACAACCGGGACCGGTACGGTTGAAAGCCTGGTATACGCCGCCATGGGAAGGCTGACAGGGGTTTTCTATTAAACCGGTTTTGCTTTATCCGGGCATGTACACTAAAATATTCATGAGCCAAATATTATACTGGAATATCGTGAAAGAGTCCCGGGGTTGCCAAATTATTGCCGGGATGCCTGGTAAAGCCGCCAAAATGAGCTCTACCGGTTTAACAATTTCATTACTGAATCATGTATTGTTTTTTGACAGAACAATATTAGTACGGTTTAATGGACTGGGTATCCCTCTCTGGCATAACCGGACCTCATTTTCCCGGACCGAAAACGTTCTGGTTATGGCCATGTGTTTCCAGCCTTGCTGTAGAGTATAAGATAGTTCGCGTAAAATGGCGGTTCGTTAAGTGAACATAATAAAATATTTGAAACCGATTTGCAATTAAATATCATGAAGAAGGAGTGAATATAAATGGCAACGAATGTGGAAAAGAAGGTTAGCAGATTCCGAAAACTTTGTGAACCGGGACAGATAGGCAGCGTCAGGATGAAGAACCGCATGTTTAAAACCGCAGCGGGCAGCACTCTCGGCGATGGTTCTGGTATGGTTACCCAGAAACACCGGGCTTTCTATGGAGCTTTGGCCAGGGGCGGTCTGGGCCTGGTCATCGTGGAACATTGCAGTATCGAGCCTGAAGTCCAGAACCTTTCCACAGGCGGAGGTACGTTTTTGCATCTCAATGAGGATAAATACATTCCATCCCTCAAAGGGCTCACCGATTTGATCCACCAGTATGATTGCCGGGCGTTTGTCCAGCTTCAGGCAGGCGGGGCTACCACCTCCAGACCGGACGGTCAGCCGGTATCTTCCTCGCCTCTCACCATTGAAGAAATGAGAGAAAGACAGCCTTATCACAAGGTATACCTGCTGGAAAATCCTCAAATCCCGCGGGCTTTAACCATCGAGGAGATTGAGGAAATGGTGGAAAACTTCGCCCAGGGGGCTGAACGGGCTGTAAAGGCCGGGTTCGACGGGGTGGAATTAAATGGCGGCAACGGCCATCTTATTAACGCCTTTATTTCCCGCGTCTGGAACCGGCGTACAGACAAGTACGGTGCTCAGAGCGTGGAAACCAGAGCCCGCTTTTTGGTGGAACTCATCCAGGCTGTCAAAAAGCGTATTGGCAATGATCATGCGGTCACGGTGAACTTCAATGCTGTGGAATACGGACTCCCGGATTGCACAACGCTTGAGGAAGGACTGGAATTTGCCAAAATATTTGAAAAAGCTGGCGCCGATGCCATCCTGGGAAGGTCCCATGGTTATAAGGATATCACGATGGACATGATCTGGCCGGAAAGGCTCTTCGTCGCAGAACCTCCCAGCCCCCTGCCCAAAGATTGCGATTGGAGCCGCTACGGAGCCGGGGCTATCATACCGGTAGCCGCCGCTATCAAGAAAGTGGTCTCCGTGCCGGTTCTTATTTCCGGCAGGATTGACCCCATCATCGGTGAAAGGGCCTTGAGACAGGGTAAAGCGGACTTTATCGGTATGACCAGGCGACTTCAGGCCGACCCGGACCTTCCTCTCAAGGTCGCCGAAGACAGGATAGAGGATATTGCCCCCTGTACCGCCTGCAGCCACTGCCTCGAAAACAATGCTTTGCGCCGCCCTCTCATCTGCCGTATGAACCCGGCGATTGGCGGTGAGAAAGAGTATATAATTGAGCCTCTTAAGCCGGGGGCGAAGAAAAAGAGGATTGTCGTTGTGGGTGGAGGACCGGCAGCCATGGAAACCGCCCGGATCGCTGCAGAGAGAGGTCATGAGGTAATCCTTTATGAAAAATCCAACAAGCTGGGCGGTCTGATGCCGATGGCCGCTCTGGTCAAAGGGACCGAGATCGAAGACCTTCCCGCCATGACCTCCTACATGGAAAGGCAGATCAGGAAGTTGGGCGTGAAAATCAATCTGGGCAAAGAGTTCTCTCCCTCTATGGTCGATGAGATCAAGCCGGATGTCGTGATTCTCGCGACAGGCGGCATAGCCGAACTTCCGGACATACCGGGTATTAACCGGCCTAATGTCATGACCAATGAAAAACTGCACAAGCAGCTCAAGTTTTTCCTGAAGATCTTCGGGCCCGAAACACTCAGGTCGCTTACCAGTATCTGGATGCCCCTCGGGAAAAGAGTGATAATTATAGGCGGTGCTATTCAAGGCATTGAGCTGGCTGAGTTTTTGATCAAACGGGGCAGAAAGGTAACCATTGTAGACCAGTCTGAAAAATTCGGCGAGCTTATGCCGATACGAAACTGGATCAAGATGTCGAAATGGCTGCCGAAAAAGGGCGCTGTGTTGATCGGCGGGATCAAAAAATACGTGGAGATAACGGATAAAGGGCTGACCATCATCGATAAGGATGGCAAACAGCGTACCCTGGAGGCGGATACTATCGCGACTGCCTTGCCCCTCAAGCCCGATAATAAACTGCTCAATGCACTGAAAGGGAAAGTACCCGAAGTATATGCCGTCGGCGACTGTAAAGAGCCGCGCTTGATACTGCATGCCATAGCTGATGGTTATCAAGTTGCCCAGGAAGTGTAATAGCGTTCTTCAGTATCTACTCAAGCAATACCGGGGTGAAAGGGTTTTCACCCCGGTATTGCTTCGGGATAGTATTTCTGGAGACTCGGTTTCTTATTCGCGGCTTTCCGGACTTTAAGCCGTACTTCTTCCTCGGTTTAGCTTTCGCTGACCTTCCATCTCGGGAAGTCAGCCCGGTAATTAACATCTATTACTACGGCCTCCCGCAGGAATCCTCACCACCAATTCTTTCGCCTTCATTTCCGCGCCTCCCCTATTACAGCGCTTGATTTAATGCTCACAAAACAGCGTTAGCGTAACTGCCGGGATAAACGCAGCACAGGGTTGTTAATTTCGTCAAAATGGACTAATAAGTAATCAGGAGGTAATTTCGATGGCAACTTTTATTATTCTCAGCCGGGTCTCTCCTGACGCTTTGAGCGATCCTAAAAATTTTCAAAAATTAGCCCAGACAGTTGAGGAGAAAATTAAACTGGAATGCCCGGGAGTGAAGTGGAAAGAAAGCTTTGCTACGATGGGGCGGTTTGATACCGTGGACATCGTGGAGTCGGATGATTCCTATCAGGTAGAAAAAGCCGCCATGATCATACGGGGCTACGGCCATTCCATCACCGAGACCATGCCTGCCACTCCCTGGAAGGAATTCCTGACCCGGCTGTGAGAGCAGCCGGACCGCATTCTGCCAACCTGGAATTCCGAAGAGCGAAGCCAAAGAATACCAGGGTGAGATGACTGTACAATGCGGCACCCCGAGGTCCTTTGCCGCCCCATATTACGGGAGTACGGGAGTAAAACTCCTCCAGGACGGCAGGTGAAAAATGAGACTGAACGCTTTGGGAGGCTATCACAATGACAGCGAGGGAACCGGAATCGAGAGTGCGCTTGATTTCAAAAAGCAGCGAGCCGTTTAAAGACCGGGCTCAGGCCGGACAACTCCTGGCCGTAGAGATGAACAGCCTGCGGGGCCGGAATGCTGTAGTATTGGGCATACCCCGGGGTGGGATTATTGTCGCCAGGGAGTTGGCTCGCCTGCTGGAAGCAGACCTGGACATAGTGCTCTCACGTAAACTGGGTACCCCTGGACAATCCGAATTGGCCATGGGTGCTCTGGCTGAAGATGGAAAGATATTTCTTAATCAGGAAGTAGTGCAGACCCTGAGAATAACCCCGCAGGAGATTGAAAATGAGAAAGCCCGGCAAATGGAGGAGATCCGGCGTCGCTACCAGGTTATCCGCAATGTTTTGCCCAGAACACCCATTGAAGGCCGGACCGTAATCGTTACCGATGACGGAGTCGCCACTGGCGCTACCATGCAGGCTGCTCTCTGGACATCGCGGCAGGAAAGGCCGCGGAAATTAATCGCCGCCATACCTGTGGCTTCCGGGGAGGCTCTGGAAAGGCTTTCCGCAGATGCTGACGAGATAATATGCCTGCGCCAGCCTCCCTTCTTTTATGCGGTCGGGCAATTTTACCTTCAGTTTCGCCAGGTTGAAGACGCTGATCTGCTGCAGGTGCTGGAAGAAGAATCCCGGAGAAGAAAAACGAGATCAGGGCCGGAGCGCAGCAGGACAGGAGGAGGAGGATGGCAAGAATGAGAAACGTGACGGAGGAATGTCCCGTCCAGGTAACAGCGGGAAAAGCTATTCTGAATGGCAGTCTATGCATACCGGAAAAGGCCCAGGCTGTAGTTATATTTGCCCATGGCTCCGGCAGCAGCCGTCTCAGTCCTCGCAACCAGTATGTTGCCGCCAGGCTGAGGACGGCCGGCCTGGCCACCCTGCTGTTTGACCTGTTGACTCAGGACGAAGAAGACCGGGATATTACCGGGCAATTCAGGTTCAATATCAAGCTGCTGTCGGAACGTCTGGTGGGTGCGACGGACTGGTTGAAAGAAGTTGCCGGTGCGGAGAAGTTTAAAGTCGGGTATTTCGGGGCCAGTACCGGCGCCGCCGCTGCCCTTGTCGCAGCCGCGGAACGACCGGACATTGTGAGCGCCGTCGTCTCTCGCGGGGGACGCCCGGACCTGGCGGGAGATGCCCTGTCCAGGGTTAAAGCGCCCGTTTTGTTGATCGTGGGAGGTAATGATGCCCCGGTAATCGATATGAACCATACCGCTATGCGCTTTTTGAAGGTAGAAAAAAGACTGGATATTGTACCCGGGGCCACGCACCTTTTTGAAGAGCCGGGTAAGCTGGAGAAGGTGGCTGACCTGGCAAAAGAGTGGTTCCTCAAACACCTGGGGCGCTGA
>JAQULX010000125.1 GCA_028718465.1 Dehalococcoidales bacterium
AGCCGAGCTGACGGATATGGAATTTTACCAGTTTCACCCCACCGGTCTGCGCTTACCGGGTGTGCCCCCATTCCTGATATCGGAGGCTGTCAGAGGAGAAGGCGGTATATTGCGCAATGTAGATGGTTATCAATTTATGAAGGACTATACGCCCGATGCGGAGCTGGCCCCTCGCGACGTAGTCGCCCGGAGCATTCTTTTCGAGATGAGAAAGACCAGTTCGGACAGAGTCTTCTTGGATGTCACCCATTTGCCGGTTCAGGTTGTCACTACGCGTTTCCCCAATATTTATAAATACTGTTTCGATCATGGGCTAGACATAACCAAGGGATTGATCCCGGTTGCACCGGCAGCCCATTATATGATGGGCGGTGTCAAGACCAATATCTGGGGTGAAACCAATATCAATGGACTTTTTGCCGCCGGTGAGGTAGCCTGCACCGGTGTGCACGGGGCCAACCGGTTAGCGTCCAATTCGATGCTTGAAGTCCTCATATTCAGCAAGAGGATTATCGAGAAGACTGCCAATCAGGGTATTAAAAGCGAGGTCCGGCAGATGCAGGAAGCTAAGACCGAATTAAAGCTCAGAGAGCCGTCCCGGCGCACCATCGCGGTGAGCCTCCGGGCTTTGCAGGATCTGATGTGGCAGAAGGTGGGAATCATCCGGGATGAGGGTGGACTGGTTCAGGCGGCTGATACCCTGTCGACCTGGCACCGGTGTTTGCCCGAGCCGACCGATCGCCCTTCTTATGAGTTGAATAATCTGGTGTTGACTGCTCGCCTGGTGACGGAAGCTGCGCTTATCCGCCAGGAAAGCCGAGGCGCTCATTTCCGCTCCGACTTCCCCGCACATTCGGCTGACTGGGAGAAGCATATCACTTTCAAGCGCAGCTAGTTGACGCCGTACTTGCGGAGTCTTTTGTATTTGGATTTAGGGCGAATTGATTTTAGCTGGTGCCTGGCATTCAGAGAATCCCTGGAACAGCTTTCAGTGTGAGTGATGATCTGTCGGTAGATCTGCCTGGCTTGCTCATAGTGGCCGGCTTCCATGTGTAGACGGGCCAGGGTGAAATACACCAGCATGTTATCCGGCTCAATCTCTTTAGCCCACTCCAGCATTCTGATGGTATCGCCGGGGTCAAGAGCTACGCCCGGATGCTTGCGGTGGCAAGCCAGGGTGATCATGGCGCCGACATTATCCGGGTCGATATCCAGTATCTTCAGGCACAGCCGGATAATGTCATCGATCTTGTCAGGGAAATCACTGATCGCTATCTCATAGCAAAAGACCGCGTTTTTCAGCAGAGTGATATTTTCCGGCATGCTGGCTGTAGCTTTATCAACCATGGCAAGAGCCTCAATTCTGGTCTCAGAGGACCCACCCCGGGGACCCTGTAGCAGGCACATGGCGGCATATATCAGTATCTCCGGGTCTTCATGGCCTGTCTGTATCAGGTGCAGCATTATCTCCGCCGCCTTGTTCAATCCGGCGTCGGTATGCTGGCCTGCCATCTCTCTGGCGAGATCTATCAGCTTGCGGATATTCCCCTCCACCAAACCCCTCCTAATCTCATATTATCTCCTATTTAAAATTGTATACAATGACATGGTAGCGAAGAGGAAAAGAGGCTATAATATCTGTATGAAAAAGGAACACCTGACTGAAGACTACCTGAACAAGATTGTTGAAACCGCGCTGGAGGAGGACGCCGGGCGCGGCGATATCACCAGCGAGACCCTCATCCCCCGCGGTCTGCAGGGTAAAGCTTTCTTTTTGATCAAGGAAGACGGAGTAGTCGCCGGAAGCCCGGTGGCCGAGAAGGTCTTTCACAAGGTCGACCCCTCACTGAAAATCGAAATTAAAATCAAAGACGGCTCTCCGGTAAAAAAGGGAGACATCTCAATGCTGGTAGCCGGGAATGTCCGCAGCATCCTTAAAGCGGAGCGCGTAGCCCTGAATTTTATGCAAAGGATGAGCGGGATAGCATCGACAACAGCACAATATGTCGCCATGGTCAAAGGTCTGGGGGTTGATATTGCCGATACGCGAAAGACTACCCCGGGACTGAGGTTTCTGGAAAAATACGCAGTCCGTATGGGCGGCGGCAGAAATCACCGCATGGACTTGAGTGACGCTGTACTGATCAAGGACAATCATATGGAAGCCCTTCGGGCATTGGGCATGAGCTTCAAAGATATTGTGGCCAGGGCGAAAAGCAATGCGCCGTCGGGCATCAAAGTAGAAGCGGAAGCCAGCACAGTCCGGGAAGCGCTGGAGGCGCTGGAAGCTGGGGCTGATATCATAATGCTGGATAATATGACAGTTGAAGAGATGTCCCAAGCAGTTGCATTGATTGCCGGGCGGGCTGAGGTAGAAGCTTCCGGTGGAGTCAATCTGCAAACTGTACGCCAGATTGCTGGAACGGGTGTGGACTTTATCTCCGTGGGAGCTTTGACCCATTCTTACCGGGCGCTGGATATCAGCCTGGAACTGGACCCGGGGTCAGTACAGAGTGATTAACGCACCTGCTTCTTTTTACTGAAACCCACCCTGTCCTTTCTCTCACGGCCATTTAGCGAGAGCAGAATCCATCGGAGAAGAAGGAGAATGGGTTCTGAATTGCGCAGGAATGGAGAATAGGGAGGCTGACTGAAACAGGCCCGCTGGATTAGATCTTGTCCCGGCTGTCCAGCATTATGGTCACCGGGCCGTTATTGTGAATTTCGACCAGCATATGGGCCTGAAACCGT
Source organism: Dehalococcoidales bacterium (assembly GCA_028718465.1). The sequence continues at coordinate 2,752 of JAQULX010000125.1, forward strand.
CCGGTTTCCACTTTCAGCCCGGAGGTGCCAACTTCCTCGACAAAGCGGTTGAAAAGCTCCTCGGCCAGACCTGGAGGAGCAGCATCAATGAAACTGGGACGGCGGCCTTTGCGAGTATCGGCCAGCAGGGTAAACTGGCTGATAACAAGAAGCTCTCCATTGACGTCCAGAGCGGAGAGATTGAATTTACCTTCAGAATCGCTGAAAATACGCAGGCCGACGGTCTTTTGCGCCAGGTATTGGGCGTCTCTGACGGTATCCCCGCTGGCCACTCCCAGCAGGACGACCAGCCCGTTATCAATACTGCCCACGATTTCCCCGGAGACGGTTACTGAAGCCTGGGTGACCCTTTGTAGAATTGCTTTCAAAGTTGGTTATTTCCTCTGATGCTAGCTTGAACTGCCGGCATTGTCTTTGCGGTAATCGGTAATATAGAACCCGCTGCCTTTGAAAATAACCGGAGCGGGACACATCACCCGTTTGCTGCTGGAATTGCATAGGGGACAAATGGCAGATGCTTCATCCATAAAACCCTGTCTTTTTTCAAAACGGTGAGAGCATTTGCAGCACTCATATTCATAGATTGGCATAAAAAGTTAACCTCCTGTAATCGCTCTCATTTTATAATAACCCCGGCTGCCCAGGCAACTTCTCCCTCTCGACTGTCATGCTGGAACCCGTCATTACTTAACTTCGCTGATGGCGATCAATCTCCGGGTCAAGTCCGGAATGAGAGGAAAGAGGCCGCCCCACCCTGATTCTTTAGCCTGCCTACCGCAGTCTTCCAGAAAGACACCTTTATCGGCTTCCAGCAATGACATCCTGTTTTTGGTAACCACTTCTTGCACTAAGGGAGAGCCTTCTGGATACCAGCTCCTATAGCCGTACGGGACAGCTTTCGCTGGTATGGAAATTCTATATATAAAAAAGAGGGGGAAAATGACTTCCCCCTCCGGATTTGATTAGTGAAAATTAAGAGCAGCTATTTCCAGGGACCGAAAGTCTCTTTACAGAGAGCCTGGTCGAAGATTTTGCCGGTGGTGATGGCCGGATCGGCTGCAGCTATTTCGGCGCAGTACTTGCCCCACATTTCCGGCTCCTCCCAGTCGCTCATATCGGATCTTCCGTCGAGGAACTCGGTGACTACCTCGGTCTTGACAAAGAACGGCCGCATGGAGGTAATGGAGACATTGGTCTTCCTCATCTCGCGGGCCAGGCCGGTAGTGAACCTTTCTACAGCAGCTTTGGTTGCACCGTAAGCCACACTATACTGGACACGATGGGCCAGAATAGAAGACATATTGATGATCACGCCGCTGTTTCGCTCGATCATCTGAGGTAGTACCGCATGAGCGCAGTAAGCGGTGCCGGTAAGGTTAACGTTGATGATCAGGTTCCATCTTCTTAAAGGTATATCAGCGAATCTGTCAGGCGCAGTAACGCCGGCGTTATTGACCAGGATATCCACCTTTCCCAGTTCGGTGGTGGCTTTTTTGACCATGGCTTCCACATCAGCTTCGATAGAGATATCTCCGCCGGAAGTTGAGGCCCGCCTTCCCAGTGCTTCGATTTCTTTGGCCACGCCAGCCAGTTTACCGTCCTCGAGTACACGATCGGCAATCATTATGTCGGCGCCAGCTTTTGCTAATCCCATGGCAATCGCTTTACCAAGACCTTGTCTGGCTCCGGTTACCAGAGCAACTTTCCCTTCCAGTGTCATTTTACATCTCCTTTTCTTAATAGTGGAACAATGAGGTGATTAATCTTAAATAATAAATGAAACCAGGATATAAAGAGTCTTCAGGACATATTCATTCTACCATAAGCATATTGTTTTTACTATATACGCTAAGGCTAGTCCAATCGGACTAACCGGTTTATGCCAGGTTCACATCGCCGGCTATGATCTTCTTCAGGCTGCCGTCTTTCTGTCGGAGCATCAGGCTGCCGTCTCCGGTCACTGATTCGGCTGTGCCCTGATAGACCATATCTCCCATCGTCACCTGGACTTTTTGTCCGATCGTTATCAGGTTACGCTTCCATTGCTCCAGTATGAAATCGTTTTTCGATAATAACTGGTAAAGGCGGTCCATCTCCACCAGGAGATGGCGCGCCACATCCAGCCTCGGAATCTCTCTTCCAAGCTGGTCGGAAAGGCTGGTAGCTATGGAGGCTATTTCGGGGTAATCCGGAATATGAATGTTGACGTTGATGCCGATCCCGATAATGGTATGTTTCAAGGTGTTTTTCCGGATATCGTTTTCAATCAGGATGCCGCAGACTTTTTTATCGTTGATCAGGACATCATTGGGCCATTTGATTTGCGGTCTGAGTCCGGTGAGAACCCGGAGGCTGTAAGTCACTGCCAGCGAGGCGAACATGATCAGGTACGGTATATAGTCTGAATTGGGACGCAGGATTACTGACATGGCCAGTCCCCCCTGCGGAGAAACCCAGGTCCGGTTAAGCCGGCCTCTTCCGGCGGTCTGCTCACCGGCAATAATAACCGTTCCGGCCTCGGCGCCCCATATTGCCTCTCTTTTGGCCGCTTCCATAGTGGAGTCCACAACAGGGTAATAGATAACCTTCTGTCCTATAAAACGCGTTTTTAATTCGCGCTGGATCAATTCCGGAAACAAGCTTTGTTCTGTCATATACCCAACCATCCTCCCTTACTCTACGCTGGTACGGGCGTAATGGAGACGGACGGACAAATCTCCTTCAAGATGCATGCGGGGCAATGCGGGCGCCGGGCGATACAGGTATTCCGACCGTGTTCGATTGTCAGGACATGAAACTCATAAATCTTCTCTGCCGGTACTATTTGCTCTAAAATCCGGTGGGCGTCCTCCAGCGATGATTTCCCTTCGATCAGGCCGAGTCGTCTGGTAACCCGGTAAATGTGGGTATCTACAGGTAGCGCCGGTTTGCCGAGAGCAAATAATAGCACGCAATTAGCCGTCTTGTTGCCCACACCTGGCAGCCGCTTCAACCATCCTCTGGCTTCGGGAAAAGGTATCTCCGCCAGGAAGCCCAGATCGAGATCACCCCGCTGGCGCTTGATCTCTCTGAGAGATTCTTTGATGCGCCGGGCTTTGATCCATCCCAGCCCTCCGCCTCTGATTATTCCTTCGATAGTATCGACATCTGCATCCGCCATATCGTCCCAGTTATTGAAAGCCTGTTTTAAAGCTGCAAAGGCCGGACGCGAGTTTATATCTGAAGTGTTCTGAGAGAGGATTGTCAGGACAAGTTCTGCAAGAGGGTCATGATGCGGTTCGAGTTGCCGGCTTCCGTATTGCCTTTTTAGCAACTCGAGCACAGTTTTGATATCAGCTTTACTCATATTCTTGAGTTTCCAATCGCCCGGACGATGGCTTTTATGAAATACCCGGTGTTCTACTGTTTCTCTTCCCAGGCTTCGGCGCCGATAAGCGGGACAAACCTGCATCCTCCCAGACTATGAACGACAGTCCTGTCTTCAAGCAGGGTAACCTGCCGTAGTTCTTGAAGGGAGCGTGAACCGACCGGAATAACCAGCCGTCCCCCCACCGCCATTTGTTTAAGCAGACTGTCAGGTATATCGGGAGCGCCAGCGCTGACGACTACACAGTCATAAGGGGCCTCAGGGTCCCAGCCGAGTTTATCTGCTGAGAGATACATTTTGATATTACTATAGCCCAGGCTGCAGAGCGCTTTTCTGGCTGATTCGGCCAGATCCGGAATACGTTCAGTAGTCACTACCTCGCGTGCCAGTTCCGCCAGTATCGCCGTCTGGTAGCCGCTGCCGGTACCGATTTCCAGTACCTTTTCGCTGCCCTTGAGTTTTAAGGCCTCCGCCATCATGGCCACAATCAAGGGCTGAGAGATGGTCTGTTTATGTCCGATAGGAAGGGCTTCATTATTGTAGGCCATTAGCTCAAACCGGTCGGGAACAAAACATTCCCGTGGTACGCGGTTTATGGCTTCCAGTACTCTTTTGTCTTTTATCCATATCCGAAGATGTTCAACCAGGCCGGCCCTTTTTGCTGCAAAATCCATTTCTTTGTCGAACTTTCAGGATAATATCAGATCAGCGAAATAAAAAGAAGCACATGATAAGGAGAGCTACAATAAGGGAAGTCACTATCCCGGTCCATCTGAGGTCTTTCATCAAGTAAGGATAGTTAGTGGTAGAAGATGCGCTGCTTTTACTGGCATCCCGGAATGCACCAGTCCCCGGGACATTAGATGTTTGTTCCGCAGATACAGCGAGATCCGCTGTTTTGGCAGATGATATATTACGACGATTTCTCTTTGCTTGAGACGACATGCGAAATCCTCCTATTTTGCTCTGGGATGAGACCTATCATAGGTGCGCCGGACGTGGTCGGATGTTAAATGAGTATAAACCTGTGTGGTAGAGATGTTAGCGTGGCCGAGCAGTTCCTGCACCATTCTCAAGTCGGCTCCGCCATTAAGCATATGGGTGGCGAAGCTGTGCCTAAGAGTATGGGGAGTAACCTCAGTTTCGATGTTGGCGTCTTTGGCATAACCTTTCAGGATTTGCCATAAGCCCTGGCGGGTCAGTCTTTCTCCCCTGACATTCAGGAACAGTGCTTTTTCATCGGACCTGTCCTGGACTATCTGCGGCCGACCTTTGTTCAAATACTCTTCAATAGATTGCGCTGCCCTGGAATAGATCGGGATCAAGCGCTCCTTGCTGCCTTTGCCAAAACAGCGAACAAAACCGCCGGAAATATCCACATCAGCCAGGTTCAGGGATACCAGCTCGCTGACTCTCATGCCGCTGGCATAAAGTAATTCCAGCATCGCTTTATCCCTTTTGGCTTCGGGGGTGGCCTGTTTGGCAGGCTCATCCAGCAAACGCCGCGCTTGAGCAACAGAAATCGGCTTTGGTAAAGCCCTGCCGACCTTTAACGAGGCGATATTTTCTGTGGGATTCTGCTGTAACTTTTGCTCGTCGCATAAAAACTTGAA
>JAQULX010000126.1 GCA_028718465.1 Dehalococcoidales bacterium
ATTGTCAATTATTAAAATGGGGAATTATCAATATGCAGGCTTGAATATCAGGTTGATTGACCCTGTTATGTTCGATATACAGACCCAGTTTGAATGTGATTTCCGGATAGTATATCATTAAATTTTGCCACCTATACTGTCACAACCTCCGGCATGCCGTGCATGTAGGTGCATCTGTTATGATATAATATACTAGCTGTTGACAGACTAGCTGTCAACAGCCAATGATAGAATATCTTTTTACGGGACCGTAAGAGTACCATTTCACCATAGCAACATCTGAAGGATCTCCATTAATCTCCTGAAACAAGTATAGAGAAAAGACTAAATGGTTGAGAAAACCAAAAAATATTGCAGGAGGGAATCAATAAATGGGCCAGTTTTTAAAAGACAAATCAGCCGTGGTTACCGGCAGCGGAAGCGGAGGCATTGGGAAAGCGGTTGCTGTAGCTTTAGCCGCTGAGGGGGCGAGTGTCGTAGTCAATGATATCGGTCGTGACCCTGAAGGTAATTTCCTGGCGGATAAAGTGGTCCAGGAAATCTCGGCTGATGGAGGCATCGCGGTTGCCAATCATGATTCAGTAGCTACCGTCGAGGGCGGCAAGAATATTATCGATACTGCTGTAAAGAACTTCGGTAAGGTTGACATTCTGGTCAATTGCGCCGGTAATTTTAAACGTTTGCCGGCAGTTGAGGTAGCTGAAGACACCTGGAAGTCGATAGTGGATGTTCATCTCAACGGGCATTTCAATTGCTGCCGGCCGGCTATGCTGGAGATGGTAAAACAAAAAAGCGGCCGGATTATCAATTTTTCATCCCGGGCGGCGGCCGGGGGTGGAGGAAATATGGCTTACAGCGCTGCTAAAGCAGGTATCCTGGGGCTAACCGCCGCCCTGGCCGGGGATTTAAAAGAATACGGTATAACCTCGAATTGTATTATCCCCAGCGCCGATACCAAGCTTTTCCCCGGATTAAGACCCAAATTTGCTACGGAAACTATGCCAGCAACATTATCGCTGGACCCGGCCTATATTGCGGCAATAGTGGCCTATCTGGCTACTGATTATGCTAAAAATATTACCGGCCAATTCTTCTATGCTTCCGGGAGCGATATACTGATCTATCCCAAATTACTCCAGCTACCTACAGCCGCGCCGATGTTTGTTCGCAAAATGGGTAAATGGACTATTGAAGAACTTCACCAGGTGCTTCCTCCATTGCTGGGTGTAGAATAGTTTATTAACAGGGTTGCCTGTTTTCAAGTTTTTGAGTACTATATAACTCAAAAAGTAAATGCCTGATTAATTCAGCCCCACCCTGCTCCGTGTGGGACGGAATAATGATTAATGATTAAGAAAGGGGTGAGGGAGACCGGGTAAATTTCGGATCAAATCCGGAATGACGGGAAAGGGACTTCCAGAACGACGGACTGGCATATATTTCATGCGTGTTATATAAATACAAAGGTTAAATAAAGTTGGTTTGGGGAGGTAATGTGATTATGGAATCGTCGGTAATTTACGGATATACCGGAAATTTGTTAAGGGTCGATCTGTCCCTTAAGAGCTCAGGAACAGAGCGATTCAGTGAGGACCTGTTAAAGACATATCTAGGCGGAGCGGCTCTGGGCATCAAATACATTTATGACGAGGTAAAACCAGGCACGGAATGGTTCGATCCTGAGAACCGCCTTTTTCTGGGCGCCGGGCCTTTGAGCGGCACCCGGCTGGCCGGTACGGGCAGTGTGGCATTGGTTTCCAAAGGAGCTATGACCAACGGAATGTCCTCCACTCAGGCTAACGGTTTCTTCGGGGCTTTTCTCCGTTTTTCTGGCTTTGATGCCATGATAGTTCAGGGACAGTCGCCTTCCTGGGTATATCTTTATATCCATGACGGACAGGTTGAGATAAAAGACGCTACACATCTTCTGGGACAGACTACATCAGACACCGAACGTTTGATCAAAGAGGAACTGGACAAGAGAGACAGGCAGATGAGCGTGCTCTCGATCGGGCCGGCCGGGGAAAACCTCGTTAGGTTCTCATGCCCGGTAACTGACGGCGGACATGTGGCGTCTCATAACGGCATGGGAGCCGTAATGGGATCCAAAAAACTGAAAGCTATCGCGGTAGCCCGGGGCGCCAGCCCGGTCCCTGTGAAGGATAAGGATACCGTCCTCCGCGTCAGACAAGAACTGCTGGATAGGGTGTTAGCCCATCCTATGAACGCCGGCACTTATCGGGAAGGGACTGTAGGCGGAGTGGTAATGTCTTCCAAGGGTGGGGTCCTGCCGGTAAAGAACTATACTACCGGCATTTACGCTATTGAACCTGAAAAACTGGCAGCCTATACCGCCCAGAACCTGAGGACTGTATTTCAAGCCAAACCCAGTCCCTGCTGGGCTTGCGGCGCCAAGCACTGCCATGTTTTTATCGCTCCTGAGGGTAAATATGCCGGCCGCATCCTGGAAGAGCCGGAATACGAAGGCATGGCAGCATTCAGTTCAGCAGTCGGCGTGGATGACGCGGTAGCGACGGTAATCCTGGCTAACGAGGCCGACCGGCTGGGGATGGATGTCAATGAGTGCGGTTGGGTGTGCGCCTTTGTCATGGAATGTTATGAGAAACGCCTGGTTACCAAAAATGACCTGGATGGCCTGGAGATGACCTGGGGCAACTCCGAAGCCCTTATGGAGATACTGCAAAAGACAGCCACCCGCCAGGGATTCGGCGCAATTCTAGCGGAAGGAGTTATGCGGGCGGCCCAAAAAATAGGCGGTGAAGCTGTTAAATTTGCCGTGGGCACCCAGAAGTATAATACTCCACGGGGCCATGATCACCGCGTTTTACGCTTTGAGCAATTCGATACCAGTGTCTCCAACCTCGGCACTCTGGAATCCCATAGCCAGGCGCCTTTCAAGCTGCTGGGCATGCCGGAGACTTATGATGCCTTTGATCCGGATGTCTTGCCTTTTACTGTAGCCAAGGTTAAAGGGGCGATGGTCTTTGAGGATTCCCTGGTTACCTGCCGCTTTCAAACCGGTAACCAGCTCGACCTTTTATGCCAGGCCGTCAACGCCGTCACCGGATGGGAAATGGATATCCCGCAAGCCGTGACAGCAGGGAAAAGAGCTGTCAATCTGGCCAGGATCTTTAATATAAATCATGGAATTGATCCCAAGCTGGATGCTCCATCGATGCGGTACGGGTCTGCGCCCCTGGATGGGCCGGCAGCCGGCAGAGGTGTGATGCCTCAATGGGACCGGATGCTGCGAAACTACTACGGCGCCATGGGCTGGGATGAAGAGACCGGTATACCATTGCCGGATACCCTGAAAAAACTGGACCTGGATTTCGCTATCCAGTAGCAACGGTATGATAGAGTATTTTAGTGGGGTAAATAATTAAATATTAGCGGTTATTATAATTGACATGCTATCAGTTTATGATATAATGCAATTAAATATTATCTATCAGGCGAAATGATGATAGATTGTATCACAGTTAAATGAAAACCAGATTAAATATACCGCTGATTCTACGCCATTTAACCGGGAATCGGGAAAATGTTGAGGTAGCCGGAAATACTGTTCGCGAATGCATTGATGATTTAATCAGGCAGTTTCCTGATTCCCGGGGATGGTTTGACCAGAATAATCCGACCGTCTGGATTGTATTAAACCAGGAACTGGTCCAGCTGAATGAATTAGCCAGAGAGGTGACTGAGGGTGATGATCTCAGTCTCATACTGATTATTGGCGCCGGTTAGCTTGTTGCTCTCGAAAGAGATAGAACCTGTAGATATTTTTACCAATCCTGTTGTCACAGAGTAATACTGCATTACAACATGTGTACCCCGTATTCGGCACATGATGGAGTGCCGTATGCGTTGAATGCAACGGATCGAAGCTCAGTACATTTTGATTATCCTGGAGGCAAGCACCCATCTGTTTTTCCCAAAAAATATAACAGTATCTCTAAGTATAGAGCTGTACAGGAGGAATAAAAGAATATGTGGAACGAAGTTACTGATGTTATTGTTGCCGGTTATGGAGGTGCGGGAGCTGCAGCGGCTATTGCCGCTCACGATGCTGGCGCCAGAGTCATTGTGTTGGAGAAATCCGACCGTCAAGGCGGTAATACCCGGCTGGCCGGTGGGACTCTGCGCGAGTTTCTGGATACCGAGAAGGCAATCGATTACTTTGGGGCTATCCTGGATAATACTGTAAGCCGGGAGGTAACCAAGGCTTTCATCGAAGAGAGCGCAAAGAACCCGGAATGGGTTATTGGGCTGGGCGGTGAACTTGAGCATGCCGAGGCAGGACCGCAAAAGTTTCCCCCTTCTCCACATGTAATCTGGCCTCATCTCCCCGGCGCAGATGGAGTCGGCGGCCGCTGGCTGATCAAAGGCAAACTCAAACCCGGCGGATCTAACCTGTGTGCGGTCCTGGAGCAAGCTGTAAACAAAAGGGGCATCAAAGTCCTATTTCACACCCCTGCCCGGAAATTGATAACCGATGAGTCAAAAAGAGTTATCGGTGTTGTGGCTGACAGCCCGCAGGGCGAGATCCGCATTAAAGCGGAACGAGGAGTTATCCTTACCTGCGGCGGTTTTCAATATAACGAAGAAATGCAGCTCAATTACCTGGGTTTAAAATATTATGCCCAGGGTTGTAAGGGTAATACCGGTGACGGCATTAAAATGGCGCTGGAAGTGGGGGCCGATCTATGGCATATGCGAGGTCTCTCCTGCGGAATCGGGTACAAATTCCCTGAGTTTGATATTCCGATGGGCATAGGTGTGAGGACACCCGGATATATTTACGTCGACCAGACCGGCAAGCGTTTCATTGACGAAACCGGGGTGGATGTACATGCGATGGCTTTTGAGTTTTCCTATCTAGACCATAAAACACTGACTTATCCAAGGCTGCCCGCTTATATTATATTTGATGAAAATACTCGTTCCCATAGCCCGCTTATCGGAGGCTGTCCGGGGGCTATTATGGACTACTATACATGGAGCGATGACAATATGGCCGAGATCGAAAAGGGGTGGATCAAGACTGCTCCTACCATCCGGGAACTGGCTCCTAAAATCGGTCTCCGGGAAGAGACTCTTCAGGAGACTGTCAGCCGGTATAATATGTACTGCGTTGGCGGCTATGACCCTGATTTCGGTCGGCGGCAGGAGACCTTTGGCACAGGCATCACCAAGCCTCCATTTTATGCTATCGGGGTCTGGCCCTGTCTGTTAAATACCCAGGGAGGGCCTAAACGGAATGAGAAAGCCCAGGTGCTGGATACCAATAACCAGCCGATCAAAGGGCTGTACAGCGCCGGAGAACTGGGCTCCATATTCAATATGCTCTATCCCGGCGCCGGTAATATCAGTGAATGCATGTCCTTTGGCCGGATTGCCGGCAGGAACGCCGCCAATGAGAAACCTTAGGATACCGTTTTACTAACTGTAATCATATTAGTCACTCATGTTACGGCAATGGTAAAGCCAGGGCGGGGTCACCCACGGCCTGCGCAAGTGGATCAGATGACCGGGGTTCTGCTCGGCCGGGGTTCGGCCGGCCCCGGCTCATGGTCCTTTGAGATCAGGACTTACTTAAGCCGTAACGTGAGTTAGTCAGAAGAATTGATGATGCCTCTGGACTGGCATATCACACAGACTAATACGAATAACAAATAGAGGATGTTGCCCGGAGAGCGGTTAAGGAGAATGTTATGGACTTGGGTTTAACAGGTAAAGTAGCATTGGTAACCGGGGCAGGTAGTCAGATCGGATTTGGCAAAGCCATTGCAGTCACCCTTGCCAGAGAGGGTTGTGACCTGGTTTTGGGTGATATAGACCTGGAAGGCGCCAGACAAACGGCCGAAATCATTGTCAATCTGGGCCGTCGGGCAATTGCGGTGAAAGCCGATATTACCCGGAGCGCAGAAGTCAAAGATATGGTTAAAGCGGCCATTGACCAGTTTGGCAGGATCGATATCCTGGTCAATAACGCCGGCTCCGGCACTCCTCCCAAATTATTCGTTGAAACAACCGAAGAGGAATGGGATTACAATATCGACCTTAACCTTAAAGGTATGCTCAGATGTACCAAAGCAGTCCTGGAACATATGGTACCCCGGAAAAGCGGAAAAATCATCAATATATCTTCATTGGGCGCCAAAACCGGTGGAGACCATTCCACTGTCTATTCTGCCGCTAAAGCCGGAATTGTCTCCTTTACCAAAGGTCTGGCTACTGAGGTGGCCCCTCTGGGAATCAATGTCAATTGTATTGCCCCGGGAGTTGGACTAACCAATTTTGTGCGTAACGCGCCCCGGGATGTTATTGACGAACTGATAAACAAAACCCCTTCGAGGAAGACCGCCACACCTCAGGATATCGCTAATGCCGTCGCCTATTTGGCATCCGACGTGTCTATCGATATAGTTGGCCAGACTATCAGTGTAGACGGGGGATTAACTATGAGTTGATAGGATTTCGTGAATACGCTGTCAATAGTTATCAGGAACATTGATTTTAAAGGAGGTGAATAGGGTAAAAGAATTATCAAGGGAACGATAATTCAAAGGTTATCACGAACAAGTAAAACCCGGATAAATCAGATCATTTTTAAGGAGACCGAAAGAGTGTGGTTTGCCGAGATTGAAAAACGCACCGGCGGTCGCGTCAAAATCGAAGCACACTACAACGGAGAACTGTTCGGACTGTTTGATATTTATGATGCCATTTTAAAGGGTACTGTTGATATGGCGAAAATCCTGCCGACTATGTATTCGGACAAGTTCCCTATGGATGGTATTATGATCTTCACCCCGGTTAATGTAAATGTTCATAGATCTGGTGCAGCCTGGTTAGAGCTTTATAATACATTCCCCGTAATACAGTCCCAGTATCAAAACACTCCTCTCCTCGGCCTGGCTCCTACCCCCTGCCATGGCCTGTGCACTACCAAAAAAGAAATTCACAAATGGGAAGACGCCAAGGGTCTGAAAATGCCGGGCACCGGTCCAGCCCCTGAGTCAAGGCTGACAGCTGTAGGGATCGTTCCCACCTCAATACCGCCGTCGGACACTTATGTAGCCTTTAAAACCGGTACACCTGGACGGTTGAAAGCTGACGCTGATTGCAGGTCATTTAACCTGCAATCAGTGTTACCATACTGGAAGGCAGTCCTTTCCCATCCAGGGCGAGAAGCATGATAATATGATCGTGATCCGTCAGCAATTGTGAATATATTTGCCGATCAGCAGATCAAACTTCCTTTTTTGCTCCAATGTCATCACGGCAGGAGCGGTGACAATCGCGGTTTGCAGGGAGGTGATGCATTCGCAGTCCCGTTTTTCGGGAATCCGGTCAACAGCCAGCTTGATGATCTGTTTAGCTTTATCGATATTGCTTTTCATACAAGAGATGATTACTTCCGCAGTTACTCCTGCCTCGCGCTCCTTCCAGCTATCATAGTCAGTGATGCAGCAGAGGCTGGCGTAGCAGATTTCCGCTTCCCGGGCCAGTTTAGCTTCCGGGAAAGCCGTCATGCCGATGACAT
>JAQULX010000127.1 GCA_028718465.1 Dehalococcoidales bacterium
TCGATCTTCAAACCGAGGCGCTTAGCCTCATCCACGGCTTTCTCGTACTGCTTAGGCAGAGCTCAATAATTCATCCAGATTTAATTCGTGGTGTGTCTCGAAGTCCTGACTGAGTACTTCGGCTTCCTGTATCCGGTTGAACTTAAATGTATAAACGCCCATGCGGTCCCCGTTTTCGGCGTAGCCGATGAGGTAAATAGAATACCCGACCCCGGTCATTTCAATAAAGATGGGATCGACAAACCATTCTTCGAGTTCTCCTCTGTGCAGGGAATGGTATATAATTCTCAGGCGTTTTTGGGTGACCCAGGCCAGAGAAACTTTTTCAAAAATACTGATACCATCCGGATTAACCGGCTTTTTCTCAATCGTCTGCATGCTCTGCTTTAATCCGGCAGCCAGAGGCATCGGCATCATTGAGATAAGTTTGCCGATTGCGCTGCTGACGTGGGGGTTCCCTTCGTCTGTTTGACGGACCATCAAGCGGGCTGCCAGGAACAGGACCAGGGTTTCATAAAGAGAATAGGCTACCGGAGGAAGGATATAATCTTTCAGAATTCCGTAGCGGTCACGGCCTTTGGGGATTATGGGAACATGAAGATCGGTCTCCAACGCCAGGAGGTCTCTCTGGATAGTCCGGACAGTAGTGCCGCACAACCTGGACAGGTCTTTACAGGTCAGTCCAGAGGGATGTTTATGGAGAAAATGCTGGATTTGTGTCAGCCGGACGATACGGCTGGTGTCTCTTAGTCTGGTTTGCATTTGTCTCTCCTCAGTATAGCTTAGCCCCATTATAACATACTTGTGCGACCAGCTATGTCGTTTTAAATGGAGGGGAGGGGATGATGAGAAAAGATTAAGGAAGGAGAGAGGGGCCTCCCCGCCCTGAGATTCTTCGGGCACCCTGAAGGGTCTCCCGCTATTTGATGTTCGCGGCGGCGAAGTTAAGGAAGGAAGCAAGGAGTGAGGCTCCTCCAGAATGACAGGAGAAGGATGGCAGAGCGAAGCATCCTGGATGGGATGGCCATTCCAGGGGGAGAGGAGAGGATGATTCGGGCGGTCGGGTCCGGAGACCCGCCCCTACACGCTGGATTATGGCGGGAGGCGGCTGTTTCAGGGGAAATGAAAAGACCCCGCGGAAGTGCCTCCGGAAAAGGTGAAGTGAAAGGGCCCGCGGGTTTATAATAGAATAAATAATAGGCGCCTTAGCGGGTGGACTGAAAGGAAAAGCTTCTGATCAATAACTGTCCGGCAGATGTGAACCTCAAACTGAAAGATGCCCTTACGCAAAGGCAAAGAAAACAAATTATCGATGACAGCCGAAGACCTTCGGCTGTCCTGGTGCCTGTTTATTGCCGGGAGGGCCGGTATTTTATTCTATTTACCCTGAGGACCGAGCTGGTACATTATCATAAAGGGGAAATATCCTTTCCGGGAGGCGGTTATTCTCCGATTGACGGAACACTGCTGGCGACTGCGTTGCGGGAAAGCTATGAGGAGATCGGCCTGCTGCCGGAAGATGTGGAGATACTGGGAGAAATGGATGACGCCCTGACCAGGGGATCGAATTACATCATCACTCCCTTTTTAGGCTTTATTTCCCCGGATTATTCGTTCAAGACGAGCAGGTTCGAGATTGCCGAGATAATCCAGGCGCCTGTAGATGCGCTCCTGGAAGAGGGCTGCCGGACTCAGAACCCGGTGGAGGTCCTGAGCGGGAGAAGGTTAATCCCGTACGTTTATACCTATCAGGACAAAAAGATTATCGGCGCTACCGCCCGCATTCTAAAGCAGTTCCTGGATATTTACAGTCAGGTGACCCGTCAGGGGTAAATGAGAGACCAGGACCTCTCACCCGGCTTATTCTTTTTTCCTATCCCGGCTGCCTCGGCGCTCTATCAGATTGCCACCGGTATCCCCCGGTTGAGAAAGGGCTCCGGGGCAGGCTCTTTTCCCCCTCTTTCCAGGGTATTTTCCTCCCGTAAAGCAACGCTGCGGCTCAACATCTATTGACAAATATTATTAAAAAGATTAATATAAAATTATTAAGTTTATTCTTAAAACAACACGATATTTATATTAGACTATATTATGAGGCGTTATTAGATGGCTGGTAAAGATTATTATAATACCCTTGGAGTCGGCCGCACTGCTACGGAAAAGGAAATCAAGCAGGCTTACCGGCGTCTGGCGAGGCAGTACCATCCGGACGTGAATCCCGGAAACAAGGCGGCCGAGGAAAAGTTCAAGGCTATCAACGAGGCTTACGAGGTCCTCAACGACCCGGAAAAGCGTAAAAAGTATGACCAGTACGGAGACAACTGGCAGTATGCCGATCAAATGGCTGAGGCAGCCCGGCAGCAGGCCGCTTCCGGCGGCTGGCGTTTTACCCGACAGGAGTCGCCGGGCGCAGAGCAGGTTTTTGAGTTTGGCGAGGAGGACCTGGGAAGCATTTTCAGCGACCTTTTCAGGGGCAGGACCGGAGGGTTCAGGCAGAGGACAACCCGCGCTCGAAAGGGCCGGGACATCGAGCATCCGGTCGATATTACTCTTGAAGAAGCCTTTAACGGCACGGTGCGTAATATCCAGATGCAGGCTGAGGAAGCCTGTCCCTCCTGCAAGGGCACCGGGCGCATTCAGAACATGGCCTGCGCGGCCTGCCGGGGGGCCGGTGCTATCGCCCAGGTGAAGCGCCTGGAGGTGAAGATTCCGGCCGGGGTCAAAAACGGGTCGCGCGTGCGTGTTGCCGGGAAAGGTGAACCCGGAATTTCCAGCGGGGCTCCCGGAGACCTGTACCTGGTGGTATCAGTCCGTCCGCATAACATATTTGAGCGCAAGGAAGACGATCTTTATGTGGATGTCCCGGTCCCTTTGACTTCCGCTGTACTGGGAGGTGAGGTGCAGGTGCCTACTCTGAAGGGGACCCGGCTGGCTTTGAAAATTCCCCCGGAAACCCAGAATGAGAAGGTCTTCCGTTTGACCGGGCAGGGCATGCCGCACCTGGGGAATTCCGGCCGGGGCGATTTGCTGGCGACAGTCAAGGTGACTATACCGACGAATTTGACTCCGGAAGAAAAGGCCCTTTTTGCCCGGCTCAAGGAAATGAGGCGGGAATAGGGAGACCAGGCGATTACTCCATGGTGAGGTGAAGAGATAATGAGAGAGAAAAACGAACCGCGCTACGTTATCAGCGTAGCGGCCAAGATCCTCGGGATTCAGACTCATACTTTACGGTACTACGAGAGGATCGGCATAATCGAGCCGTCCCGTTCCCGGGGCAATATCCGGCTTTACTCCGAAAGTGACCTGGACCAGCTCCGTCACGTGAAGATCCTGATAGAGGACCTGGGGGTAAATCTGGCCGGGGCGGAGGTTATTTTACGCATGGCGCGTCAGATAGCCGAGCTGCAAAACAGGATACAGGAGATGGAAAAGGAACTTAATCAAAGACAAGGAGGAAGCTAATGCGACAGGAAAAATTTACCGAACAAGCACAGGAAGCACTGGCCGCGTCACAGGAATTAGTGCGTACCTATAAGCATAATCAGTGGGATGTGGAGCACATATTGATGGCGCTGCTACAGCAGGAACAGGGACTGGTAGTAGAGCTAATGAAACTGCTGGGCGTGGATATCAATGCCGTAAAACAGCGCACCGGGGCTGTCCTAGAATGAATGCCCAGGGTGACCTACGAGGTCGGGCAAATTTACGCCACTCCCAGGATAGAGGAGCTACTGCATGGGGTGGATGATGAAGCCAAACGGCTGAAAGACGAGTTTATCGGAACGGAGCATCTGCTGATTGCCATGGCCAGCGCCCGGACCGGAGAAGCGGCTGAAATTTTGCGCAGCGCCGGAGTCGACCAGGAAAAGGTCTACCGGGCTCTGCAAAATATCCGCGGCGGGCACCGGGTGACGGACGCCAGGGCTGAAAGTAAATACCGGTCCCTGGAAAAATACAGCCGCGATCTTACTGCTCTGGCCCGGGAGGGAAAACTGGACCCCGTCATAGGGCGGGAAGATGAGATCAAGAGGGTAATGCAGATATTGACCCGCCGTACCAAGAACAACCCGGTGGTGGTGGGTGAGGCCGGCGTGGGCAATACCGCTATTGCCGAAGGGCTGGCCCAGAGGATTGTGGCGGACGATGTGCCGGACTCATTGAAAGGCCGCCGTGTGGCTGCCCTGGATATGGGCGCCCTGGTTGCCGGCAGCAAGTTCCGCGGTGAATTCGAGGAACGCTTGAAAGCTGTCATGGATGAGATCAAGAATTCCAAAGGAGAGATTATCCTCTTTATAGATGAGATTCACACCGTGGTCGGGGCCGGAGCCGCCGAAGGCGCGATGGATGCCAGCAACATGCTTAAGCCTGCACTGGCCCACGGCGAGCTTCAGACTATCGGCGCTACGACACTGGATGAATACCGCAAGCATATTGAAAAAGACAAGGCCCTGGAGAGGCGTTTTCAGCCGGTTTACATAAATGAACCGACAGTCGAGCAGACGGTGCAGATATTGAAAGGACTGCGCCCGCGCTATGAAGCTCATCATAAGGTCAAGATCACCGATGAGTCACTGGAGGCTGCCGCTAAACTGAGCCAGCGCTATCTGACGGAAAGGCATCTGCCGGACAAGGCCATCGATCTGATCGATGAAGCGGCCAGCAAGCTGCGGATCGACGCCGAAAGCGCGCCGCCGCAGGTTAAAGAACTGGAAGAAAAAACGAAACAGCTTTCCATGGAAGAGGAGGCCGCTTCCAACAGGCAGGACTATCCGAAAGCGGCTGAAATCAAGGCGGAGAGGATGCGTCTTGAAGAGGAATACAACCAGGCCAAGTCTGAGTGGCTGAAGCAGGCCAAGATCGATGAAGTGGTGGATGAAAAGGACATTGCGGAGCTGGTATCCAAATGGACCGGCATCCCGGTGACCCAGATGATGGAGGGCGAGACCGAGAAGCTGGTGCATATGGAAGACCGGATTCACGAACGCATGATCGACCAGGAGGAAGCCGTAATAACGGTTTCCGATGCGATCCGGCGGAGCCGGGCCGGTCTGAAGGACCCCAGGCGTCCCATCGGCAGCTTCATGTTCCTGGGCCCCACCGGAGTCGGCAAGACCGAACTGGCCCGCAGCCTGGCATGGTTCCTGTTCGATGACGAGAATGCCATGGTCCGGCTGGATATGTCGGAATACCAGGAGAAGCATACCGTATCACGACTCATCGGCGCTCCTCCCGGTTATGTGGGCTACGAAGAGGGCGGCCAGTTGACCGAAGCGGTGAGACGGCGTCCTTACCGGGTGATCCTGCTGGATGAAGTCGAAAAAGCCCATCCGGAGGTCTTCAATGCCTTGCTTCAGGTCATGGATGACGGAAGACTGACTGACGGACAGGGCCGGACGGTGGACTTCAAAAACACGGTGATCATTATGACCAGCAATACCGGCGTGGAATTGATCAAGCGCGAGGGGCCTATCGGCTTCGCTACTCCCAGAGATGCTCCCACGGCGCAAAAGCAGAGCTATGAGAACATGAAAGACCAGGTCATGGCGGCAGTCCGCAAGACTTTCCGTCCGGAATTCATAAACCGCCTGGATGACATCATCGTTTTCCATGAGTTGGCCCGCGAGCAAATCGGGCAGATAGTAGAGCTCATGTTAAAAGACTTGCAGAAACGTCTTTCTGAGCGTAAACTTAAACTTGAGCTGACTAAAGCCGCCAAGAACTGGCTGGCGGATACGGGATATGATCCCACCTATGGCGCCAGACCTTTGCGGAGGGCCATCGAGCGGTATCTGGAAAATCCCCTTTCCGCCCGGATACTCTCCGGAGAACTCAAGGAGGGAGACACGGCTCTAGTGGATGTGGTCGATGATGAGCTGAACATCACCGGTAAAGAAGCTTAAAGATAACTCCAGGTCATCCTGGCAGCGGATGGAGGTAACTGAAATAAGCGCTCGGACCAGGTATATTCTCTTAACGAGTCTATTCCTGGCTACAACAGTTCTCTCCATCCTTTTTATTATCCGGTACTGGAAGGAGATAGCCGCACTACAACAGTACGGATACCTGGGGGCTTTTGTAATCGCCTTCATTGCCGGGAGCAGCATACCTACGCCCATTTCTTATTTGCTGCTGACGTTTACTTTCGGCGGCATTCCGGGAATGAATCCGGCCCTGGTAGGGCTGGCCAGCGGAATGGGGGCGGGGATAGGGGGAACCCTGGTCTATCTTCTGGGAAGAGGAGGCCGCGGCTGTTTCCCCGGACTGAGGCGCTACTCGGTGGATGAGCAGGCTTCCAACAGCCTGATGAACCGGTTTGCCAATCTGGCACAGAGAAGAGGATCGGTAGTAGTCTTCGTCATGTCGGCTATGCTAAACCCGGCTTTTGCCCCTATGGCGATTGCCATGGGGGCCTTGCGTTTCCGGCTAACCAAATTCTTTATAATGTGCGTAGCTGGAAATTTGGTCAAAGCTATGGTAATATCCTATGCTGGGTGGCTTGGTGTGGGGTCGCTGTTCCGCTGGTTCGGCGCGATACCGTAAGACAGGAGGCGCAGCCATACATCAGAATTTTCAGAACCTGGTATACTCATTATTCGGCACCAACTTCCGCATTGGGTCTGCAATGAGGAAATATATAGAGATGCTGAAGACCTGTTTGCCCCCCGAGTTCCAGCAGAGAGCAATGGATGATTTGGGATGCGGGGACGGCAAGATCACCCTGCTTCTAAAAGAGATCTTTCAGCCGCGGGAATTGAGGGGCTTCGATGTTAATACGGCGCTGGTGAGGCGGGCCCGGAACCACGGGATCGATGCCCATGTGCATGATCTCAACACCGGAGTCCCCACCGGGGAACTGGCGGTGATGTGGGGGGTGCTGCACCACCTGGAAGACAGAGAGACCTGCATCCGGAGAATCCGCGACAATTATGCAATGGCGGTCATCCGGGAACCCATAAAAAGCAAAGACCTCAAAGGACTGGAGATGGGCGAGCCTTTAATCAAAGAAGAGATTGAAGAACTGGTGCACAGGTATCTGCCCTTTTCCGGGGTCTTTTATTACAATCACAGTATTTTTATCTTCTACCGCAGGCAATAACCACGGGAAAGTTGAGTTTCCGGGCCATATGTTTCGAATCCTGTTTTACTCCTGCCGGTCCCGCAGCTTTTTAAGCACCAGGGCGATATTTTTACCGAAGTTCCAGGCAGTCTTCAAACCTTCTTCATCCTGCATAACCTCGCCGGGATGGCGTCCGAAGGCGATATTCCAGTAAGTTGACCCCGGTTCGACCATACCCAGGATGTGAAACCAGAGATCGAGCTGAGCGACGGTAAAATTATGACCGGCCCGCCGGGCTACCACCAGCGGCCCTCCCACTTTGCCCTTAAAGACGCCTTTGGACCTGCTCATGTAGCCCGTCCTCTCGATCAGCGCCTTGAGAAGCGCCGTGCAGGACCCGTAATAGACCGGGCTGGCCAGAATGATGCCGTCAGCCTCTGCCATCTTCCGGTAGACCGGCTGAAGATCGTCATTGATGGAACACTC
>JAQULX010000128.1 GCA_028718465.1 Dehalococcoidales bacterium
ATGAACTCCTTGTTTTTGAGGCTGATATCTCCTCCGGAAACATAGGTCCCGATAATGTTGCCTTTAGTGACCGGCAGGAGTATGTGCGATGGATGTTTGGCATCATGATATATCGTGATGGTATTGGGAGTTTGAGAACAGAGGTGATTCATTTTGACATCACTGAGGTTTTCGGGAGCGTCGTCCGCACTGGAAATTTTAAGAACAATCCTGTGGCCGGCCTTGAATAAATTGGCCGGGCTTAAAATCTCGATTGAAAACAGGTATATTTGTCCGGGAACCAGAGGCTGCGGGTTAGAATGCGTGTGGACCGGATGCCAGGGTTTGGAGAGTTTTTCATCCAATTGTCGATGTGATGCCTTTAAATATCCCCGGTTGAGACAGGTCTCTTTACCCTCAGCATCGGCATCCCACAGACTGACAAAAAAGTTCATGTCTGTTCCGCGGCAAGAAGCGTAGAGATTCAGGGCGGCCGGACCGACTACCTCGGTATTTTCTACCATGGGGGCCGAGTAGTATTTCAAGAATCCCCGGTTACCCGGATTATCATCGTAGGAAGCAGATTCGGCGTCCGGCCATGGCTCTATTTCACACAGAGTGCGGTTTTCATGCAGAACAAAAGGAATCCATCTGGTCTCCGGAAAAGGCCAATCTTGTCCCGTCTTCCACTCATTGGAACCGCGCACGAAGACCTTTATAGCCGGTTCATCCATAATTCCGGTATCAATGTTTTTTAACCAGTAGTCATACCATCGCAGCAACTCCCAGGAGTATTGATAGAAAGGCCGGTCGACATAAGCTGGCGGCCCCAGGGTCGCTTTTTTGGGTGTTTTAATCTCGGACCAGCGGTTCAGGGCTTCCGAACGGTGAGTTGCGGCGCCCAGATAAACCGGTACCTTTATTGCGCCCGGGTCGGTGACGGTCCGGTTCTTCCAGTATGTGTCGTATACCGGACGCATCAGGGTATCCAGCACCCCGGCATTGTGAGCTAAATCCGGATTTTTCAAGGATTCGACCAGACCCGGATCGGCGCTGATATCCTTATCTTCCAGTGCCTGGGCCAGGGCCTCCTTAAATCTTTTATCTCCTAATTCCTTTTTAATCATACATTCTGCCGTATGAATATCCAGGTTGACCAGAGAAATAATCCATCTCAGAAAACCGACTGAAAGTATCCCGCCGGGGTACCAGAATTCTCGATATGCATCCCAGAAAGAGGCCAATGGGGCGATGGCTTTAAGATGCGGGGGTTGTCGCACAGCTACCATGGGGTGATACGCACCGGCATCGCCAATACCCATCATTCCGATATTCCCATTGCACCAGGGTTGAGACGCCGCCCATTCAATTACATCACAATCATCCTGGATTTCCTGGGGTGAGACAAACTGGAAAGCCCCGCCCGATTTCCCGGTGCCCAGCACACTGCCAATAATGTATACATAACCCCGGCGGACAAAGAATTCATAAGGGCCGGCTTCGATGGCTGCATCCGGAGTCCCACAAATGCGCCGACTTCGGGAAGCCTCCGGCCAGATTCGTTTAGTTTGAATATCTTTATCAAAAGCGGTTATGGCTATCAGGGCTGGAAACTTTCCCGGACTATCTGGGCGGAATATATCGACATTAAGCTTTACCCCATCGCTCATCGGTATGGTAATATCACGATCTGCTATAATTTCGTATTCCCTTTTGGATACCTTTTTATCTCCGGTACCGATCAGGGCATCCATATATAAGCCTCCTTGTTTTAGATATTTATCTAAAAATTAATAAGCAGGCGCAGGTAATTATCTGGATAATAAAGCGGTTAGCCTGGCTACGTTATCAAGTTTTTCTAAATTTGAAACAATTTCCACAACCTGGGATGCCCTGTCTTCTCCCAGGACTCCTCCGGCGTTCGAAGTAAATGACTTTACAGCCGTTTCCCAATCAGGAATAAATCTGGCCAATCTATTATCGTCGGCCAGGTATCGCTCCCCATTTTTTAGAATGACCTCGATTCCGGGATTAAGCCATGTCCGGCCCTCTTCGGGAATCAGTTCTACCCTCCTGGCTACTTCCAGGATTTCAGTATCA
Source organism: Dehalococcoidales bacterium (assembly GCA_028718465.1). The sequence continues at coordinate 2,080 of JAQULX010000128.1, forward strand.
TTATAGTCATGGGTGTATAGTCTGGTCGACTTCACAGGTTTGCCGATTAAAGCGGCAGCCAAACAGAATTGAGTGCTCATTTGGGCCTGAAATTGGTTCTTAAAAGGTCCGGAAAAGTTATTTCCGGAACCGGACATAAACTGCGGTGATACCTTCTGGATGATTTTTTCAATATCTTTGGATTTAAAATGATATTGCTCATTCAGGAACAATCCCAAATCAAGGGTAACCTGGTTAGCGCCGCAAGAAGGGTACAGCTTTACCAGGGCCTGCATTATGCAATATTTTCCGGGTGAACTGGATGTTTCTGCTTGTCTTGACCCGCCGGGTTCACCGGTAAATGCTTGGTAAAATCCAAAATGCCCATCCAGAGCAGTTTCGGCTGCTGTGGCTCCCATTTGAGCCAGTTTAGCTAAAAACACACCATTTCGGGCCGCAACCCCCATTTGAAACATTCCCTCCATAGATCCGTATATCCAGTGTTCGAGTGTGCCTGATGAAAAAGTCGCCGCATATCCAAGAGCATTACATATCTGGTCTGTATTCAGCTTGAGCAACCTGCTGGCTGAAGTGACCGATCCGAAGTTCCCCAGGACTGAAGATTCACCGAATCCGGAATGTAGTTTATTGCCGAACCTGACGCCAACTCGTCCAATCACATCATAACCAAGCACTATGGCAACGATAAGTTCAGCGCCTGGCAATTCTTTTTCCTCAGCGACCGCGATAGCCGGGGGTACTACTGAGTCGCCGGGATGACCCAATCCGAGCGCAAAATCTTCTATCATCACACTGTGGGCCATAGTGGCGTTGGCCATGGCTGCCTCAGCCGGATTGGTTTTATTCCCGTAAGCCCAAACCGTCGATTTTCCGGGATAGTTTTCCCCCGCCTTCATTGCTATTCGGGGCCAGGGCAGATCCCAACCTGCAAAAGACCCGGCGAATACATTCAGAATACTGGTCTTGGCGCGTTCAATCACATCTTGGGGCAAGTCCTTATAGGAAAGTCCTTCCACATATTCGGCTAAACTCCGGCTCAGACTCAGGCTTTGCATATGAACTCCTCATGGCGGGATAATGTTGCTGTTAAACAATATCTATAACATATGGAATTGACACGTATTGTGTCAATTTGGATAGTCCATAACGTATAACATAACGGTTTGAAGATATGGTAGAATTCAGTATATTATAATATTCATCAAAGCCTCTATTGGAGTGGGCAAAAGATGGGTGCCAATTGGAAAAAACGAGACCGCACTGCCAGAATGCTTAGAATACAGGTCTTGCTGGGTACGCATCCTGCCGGGTTAACTGTAGCTGAAATTGCCCAAAATTGTTCCATCAACACAAGGACTATCTACCGCGATTTGAAAGCTCTGGAAACCGAGTTGAACGTGCCTATCTGGCAAGAGGGAAACAAACGTGGCATTGTTGAAGGCTATCATTTGCCTCCCATTCCCTTTACCCTCGAAGAGGCGGTTTATATTTTACTTGCCATTCGCTTGATACAGAATAAGTCCGGCTGGTATGATCCCAACGCAGCTTCGACATTCGGTAAGCTGAGCTTGGTTGTCCCGGCTAATATCCGACTGCAAATACAAAACATCCTTAAAAAAATGGAGAAGCAGCCCAAAAATCCGGTCAATTTACAGACTTCCATCAAACTGGTCCGGGCGTGGGTATCTCAGAACAAGGTTACTATCTGGTATCAGGATTCCCCTGACACAGAGCCTCTGGAACTGCTTATCGAGCCCTATTTCTTTGAACCCACTGCCGCTCAGTCAAGTTATGTGATTGCTCAGTGTGATCTCTTCAAAGAAATTCGCTGTTTCTACGTAAACCAAATTAAAAATGTCCGAATAGAGAATGAAACCTTCATTATCCCTTCTGATTTCGATCCGTTTGAGTATATCAAACCGGTAGCAAATAGTTAAGGCCAGTTTTGTTTTGAATAGGCCGTACCACCTATAATACGATTTCGCATTCTAACCCAAAGGATTCAAAGAGCTTTTTATTCTTTTGAATCTCGGGGTCCTTTTGGGTGATCAATTCAGGCAGAGGGTATTCTCGGTCCAGCATGGCATATTTCCCCATACCGAATCGGTGATAAGGTAAAAGGTTTACTTTGCCTGGCCTGGGTAGCATATCTACCGCTATTTTGGCCAATCTTATCAATTCCTCCTCGTAATCATTTATCCCGGGAATTAAAGGAATGCGGATTATCACCGGAGTTTTACTGGAGACAACTCGATCAAGATTGGAGATGATGTCAGTATTGGATTTGCCTGTCCATTTCAAATGGGATGCCGGATCGCTTAATTTGAGATCGAATAGCACGAGCGAGGTGAGGGGTAAGACTTTATCCAGGGCTCCACCTCCGGCATAACCGGAGGTCTCGATACAGGTTTCGATTCCTCGTTTCTGGCATAATTGGAATAAAGCAGCCACAAAATCCGGCTGCGAAAGCGGCTCCCCTCCTGAGGCCGTTATCCCGCCTTCTGAATCCCGATAAAACTCGGCATCCTTACGTATTTGCTCGAAGACATCCTCAGCCGTTAAGGTCTGTCCCATGATTTTCAGGGCCCCGGGAATGCAAACATCGAGGCATTTCCCGCATTCAGTACAGACCTGTCGATTAATGGAGATCTTTTTTGACTCAACAGAAATGGCCCCGACCGGGCAGACCTGAACGCATTGCCCGCAATTATTACACAGTGAATCCCTGTGCACTATCTCTGGAGCAGGGTTCTGGGATTCCGGATTAGAGCACCAGGCACAACGTAAGGGGCAGCCCTTTAAAAAAACGGTCGTCCGTATCCCCGGACCGTCCTGAATGCTGTATCTCTGTATATTAAAGACTCTACCCTCGATTTTCTCCCGGATGCTCTGAACCTGTGTTATCCTTTCAGAAGTGGTCGACAAGACAATTCCTCCTATAGTCCGTGTTCGGTCCGGTCTATGATCTCGTTCTGGACTGCCGGAGGCAGGTCGACAAAATAGGCGCTGTAGCCGGCTACCCTGACAATCAGATGCTTCCATTTCTCGGGATGCTCCCTGGCCTCCAGCAGGTCCTCCCGGCTGGTAATATTGAACTGAACGTGCCAGCCGCCCCTGTCAAAGAAGGTCTTTAAGAGGGACAGCATCTTGTTAATGGATGGCTGGGTTTGCAGTACCGAGGGGGATATCTTCATATTCAGTACCAGGCTGTCCTGCTCCGGTATCATATGGTCTACCTTGGTGGCTGACTTGATTAAGGCCGTAGGGCCATTGACATCGGCTCCCACCATAGCCGATAATCCAGCATCATATAACGGCATATTGGCTAGTCTACCATTTGGTAGAGCCCCGGTCACTTCCCCAGCCGGATAGTGTCCGGTCAGAGCTGGCCGAGAGACTCGCCATTTCCTGCCATTGCAAGGATTAGGCTTATCCATGATCAACTCGTTACACTTCAGGGAGACATAGTTAAAGATATCGTCGGCATAATCATCGTCATTGCCGTATTTGGGGGCCTGCAGACAGAGCTGGTGAACATCTTCGTAACCGACCCAGTTGGCCTTTAAGGCTGCCATGAGCTTTTCCATGGTGACCTTCTTATCGTCAAAGACCAGTTTCTTAATTGCTGCCAGAGAATCAGCAACATCCAAACAGCCTCGCATGCCGATATTGTTGCCCAGAGCAGGATAGCGTTCTCCGCCCTCGTAAACATCCAGGCCTCGCTTCAGACAATCCTCAATAATGAGGGCCGTCACGGGTGTGCCCAGATGCTCGACCTTGGCATTATAACCTACGGTATAATCCTGGGTAGCAATGGTGGCAAAATAGTCATACTGTTTCCAGAAGGCCTCATAAACCTGTTCGATCGAGGTGAACTGGGTGACATCCCCGGTTTGAGGTCCGGTTTGGATCCCCGTGCGCGGATCTACGCCATTGTTCAAGGCTATTTCGAAGACCTTCGGGATGATAATGTAAGAGGAAATCTTACTGGCCAGATTACAGTGAGGGATGACGTACGATAGACAGCCGGCTGCACACCATTCCACTGCATCTTCATAGGCTACGCCTGCCGCTAAGAAGTTGCGGATAGCAATCCGATCATTCAGGAAGGCTGGAATCCCACCCCGGGTATCGCGGTTGGTCTCAATCGCTTTCACCATGAAATCATTGTCAATCCCGTTATGCCAGCGGACATAAATCCCGGGCTGGGGCATCTTGATCTGATGGGCAACTTCCAGGACCAGGTAAGACAGATCGTTGGTCGCATCCGTCCCGTCGGCTTTGATCCCTCCCAGGGTTACCTGCTGCAAGAGCGAGCCGGCCGCCTCTTTCTCAAAGTAAGCGCCGCTCATCATCTGCAGCTCGTTGAGCTTGACCCACAGCAGACCCAGTATCTCCGCCGCTCCCTCGCGGGTCAGGCTGCCTTCTTTCAGGTCTCTCTGAAAGTAGGGGTATAACCACTGGTCTATCCGGGCCGGGCAGGGCCCGGAATGATAGGGCGCTTCTTTCCTCAGTGCCAGATGGATAAACCAGTAGAACTGTAAGGCTTCGCGGAAGGTGCGGGGGGGATTCTCCGGCACCCACTGGCAGCAATCGGCAATCTCCAATAGCTCCTGTTGGCGGGCCGGATCGGCTTCCTTCTCGGCCAGGCTCCGGGCCAGGGCGGCGTGTTTGCGGGCATACCGGATGATGGCTTCACAGGTTATGACCATGGCATCATAGATAACTGTCTTATGATAGATGCCGTTATAAAAGTTGGGGATAGCTTGAGACTCGCTAAGGGTTTTTTCTTTGGCAGCCCTGGCCTTTTTGATAAGTCCCCCCAGACCGTCTTTCAAGATATGGGGAGCAAAGATGGTCTGGGTCTTGTAAACAGTGCCGTTAACATCAGGAAGAACACCAACTTTACCATTTCGGCCTTCCAGATATTCAGTGTACTTTTCTCCCATTTTGTTTTCGTAAGCCCGGAAGACAATATCCTTGACAGATCGACCGATCCAGAAGTCGGCTGCTTCTCGCATGCCTGCTTCATCCGGGTCGACTTCGGCCATCATCACTTCACTCATGGTACGATGGGTTTTTGTGTCCAGATTCTCTAGCACATCATACGGGTTCACTTCCGGGACAATCTCGGCTCCGCGTATTTCCCTGGTTTCACACCCGACAATTAATTCTCCATCCCTGATGATAATAGCTGAGTCTTCCATGACCTGGGCAAAGGCTTTGGCCCAGCGAATACGGTTGGGATCCGCTTCAGTCTCCTTCCAGGACCTGGTGATAGAGCACGCTCTCTGAAATAAAATTACTCTTCTGGCACGGTTGCATTCCTCTTTGCGCTTTTGTACCCGATCAGTTAAAACGT
>JAQULX010000129.1 GCA_028718465.1 Dehalococcoidales bacterium
CACCTTTTTGAAGAGCCGGGTAAGCTGGAGAAGGTGGCTGACCTGGCAAAAGAGTGGTTCCTCAAACACCTGGGGCGCTGATATTCGTACCATCCTGGTACAAAGCATCTCCCCTTCCCCTGTCATGCTGGAGGCCCCTCTCCCGTCATTCAGTCACGACAGGATAATAAAGGATTGCCGCCATCCTTCCCCTGTCACCCTGGAGGCCTCGAGAGGAATACCTTAATACCCTCGCCGAAGGCGAGACGAAATGGCGCGGGGACCCTTTGGGTGTCCCTCGGTGCCGGCAAACCCCGGTCACCTTACCTGCTTGCGCAGGCCGTGGGTGACCCGGCCCTGGCTGCCACAGGCGTATTAATCGTCATTCCCCTCCCTCCACCCCTTCGGCCCCACCGGAGGCGTAAGGTGAGCTAAGTATTCTGGATAGAGCTACTTTATCTTTAGTATAATATAATTAACCATGCATACCTTGTGTCTTCAGAAGTATGAAGCATTGACCGATAGATAAGTCGAGGATAAAACTGACCAAATTTTAGTCGAAGAACTTGGGAGGTCGCATGAATACAAGAAGGTCACCGGTAATTTTGTTAATTCTCAATCTCTTGGGCTTCCTGGGCACCGTAGTCGTCAATGCTCTGGCCGTTACATTACCGCTGAACCAGAAAACTACCGGACAGTTGTCTGACCAGTATCCAAACCTTTTTGTGCCTGCCGGACTCACCTTTTCGATCTGGGGGTTGATCTATATCCTTCTCGCTATTTTTGTCGTCTATCAGCTTATTGTCACTGTTAGAAGAGACGAAGATAGATTGGTCCCCTTCAGGAAAATCGGGTATTTATTTTTCATCTCGTCAATCCTGAATATCGGCTGGATTTTCTCCTGGCATTACGAAATTGTTCCGTTATCTCTTGTAATCATGTTATTGTTGCTGGGGTCTCTCCTGGCTATCTATTTGAGATTGGATGTAGGTAAGAAGGGCGCACCCGGAAATGAACGATATCTGGTACACCTTCCTTTCAGCATATATCTGGGTTGGATAACTATAGCCACGATAGCTAATGTTACTGCCCTTCTGGTTGATCTTAACTGGAATAGATTTGGACTTAGCGAACAGTTCTGGGCGGTGGCGGTTATAATCGTGGGGATAGCTATAACTCTAAGCGTTCTCATCAGAAGACAGGATATTTTCTACGCTCTTGTGGTCGACTGGGCGTTATTGGGTATTTTGATCAAGCGGCTTGCGGACCCTGTTCCTGTTCAAAGTGTGGTTATAATCACTATAGCCGGTATGGTATTGATTACCGCCCTGATATTGGTACAACTGGTCCGGAGAAAGGTCTATTCTGCCGGAACATCTTAGCTGCAGGTGGAAATACAGGTCGCCGGGCCGACCTGCGGTACCATTGGAAGCGAGATGGGCATTTGAAAACGCAAATTCAAATTTAAGGAGGGGCTATGCCGTCGCTGCAAGCATTTTTCACCAATATGTCGGTGAAAATGCCTCTTCATAAGAAGCTGTATCTGGTCTTTCGCAATAATATGATAAAGATTGTCAAGAGGCAGAGCTGCTGCGGACACCCCGGTGAACCAGGCTGCTGACAGACTGTAAAACAAAACCCTCGTGAAGGGTGATACTCGCCTCATCTGCCGCAGCCCAGCCTGGCTGTTAACAGCTAAGTGTAATGAATAATACGCGGAAAACCTTTTATTCTTAATTCGATAGAAATGAAAAACAGTGTGCTTGTATGGGAACTTGTTGGAATAGCCTTTGTCTTTCTGGTAGGAGCTCTGCTGCATTTTGTATTTGAGTGGTCGGGCGAGTCGAGGATAGCAGGGCTATTTGCGTCAGTTAATGAGAGTGTTTGGGAGCACTTCAAACAGGGCTTCTGGCCCATGTGCATTTACGGTGCCATTGAGTATGGCTTCCTGCGTAAACGGACAAATAACTTTTTTACAGCCAAAGCCGCGGCCGTTTATTTAATTCCCGTCATCACCGGATTGAGCTTCTATGGTTACACGGCAATTATCGGCAAAGAGTTTCTAATAGTGGACATCCTTATCTTTCTTGTAGCCGTCGTCATAGGTCAGTTAACCAGCTACAGGATACTGACTTCATCCAGGCTTCCGGCTTATACGAATGGCATTTCTATATTTTTCATAATAGTCCAGGCGCTGGTCCTGATGCTTTTCACCTTCTATCCGCCCCACCTGCCAATCTTTCTTGATTCCAATACTGGAACCTACGGGATACCTTGATATGGATATCCAACCGGGGCCTAAAATATTATTTATAACCTATAACCCCTCCTCCCTCCCGGCATTGCCGAAAGCCGCTGTCACAACATCGGACAGGGCCGGATGAATATGCATCCCGGCATGAATATCCTGCGCCGTTCCTTCTCTCGCCATGACATTCACCACCTCCTGTACAAGGACTGACGCCTGGGGGCCGATGACTATCACATCATACTCTTTCATGGTGTTCAGCCCCTTTGTTTATTCATGGCATTCAAATTGACGCCGGGAGAAGAATTGCCTCCTGATCGCTACGGCCGGGCGCACCAGGCGCACCCGCCGGCATATTCCGAATCCACAGTCACAAAAGGCCCGGTCTCCTCTTTGGCCTCCGGCAGCTTGTCCGGCAGTGTCAGCACCTGGTCCTTCTTGCTCCCGTAACGGTAGATGGTAATCCCTTTGCACTTCAATTCATGGGCCAGGGTATAGACCCGGCGAATATCTTCCGGAGTCGCTTCTGCCGGCAGATTGACGGTCTTGGAGACTGAATTGTCCGAATATTTCTGGAAGACTGCTTGCATGCGGACATGCCACTCCGGGGCAATGTCCCAATCAGTGACCAGTACTCTGGCCGTATCTTCAGGAATTCCGGAAATCCCCTGAAGAGTCCCCTTCTGGGCCACTTTTTCCATGAGCTCCCGGGAATAAAACCCTCGCTCCCGGGCGATTCGTTCGAAAGCCGGATTTACCTCCAGCAGCCTGGTCCCTTCCATTACATTGCGCACGAAGGCGAGGGCAAAGAGGGGCTCGATTCCGCTGGAACAGCCGGCAATGATGCTGATAGTCCCCGTAGGAGCGATGGAGAGAACGGTGGCATTGCGCATCCTGGGACCGTCCGGCTTATCATAAACGCTGCCCTTGAAATTGGGGAAGACGCCCCTTCTGACAGCCAGTTCGACCGAAGTCTTCCGGGCTTCCTCCAGCATAAACTTCATGACGTTATCGGCAGCCTCCAGGGCCTCTTCCGAATTATAGGGGATGCCCATTTCGATCAGGGCATCGGCAAAACCCATCACCCCCAGCCCGATTTTCCGGTTCCCCTCTCTGGTCATCTTCTCTATCACCGGAAGCGGAAACTGGCTGGCTTCGATAACATTGTCCAGGAAATGAACGCAGGTCCGTACGGTCTGCCCCAGTTTGGGCCAATCGACCTGGCGGTCCTTGATCATTTTCGCCAGATTGATCGATCCCAGGTTGCAGCTCTCAAAAGGCAAAAGCGGGAGCTCCCCGCAGGGATTGGTGGCCTCCATTCTACCCAGTTGCGGGGTCGGATTGCGCCGGTTTATTTCATCCAGGAAGATCAGGCCCGGATCGCCGCTCCTCCAGGCATTGTTGACTATCAAATCAAAAATCTGCCGGGCTTCGATCGGTCTGACCTCCCTGTGAGTCCGCGGATTTATCAGGGACCATTTCTTCTTCTTTTTCACCGCCTCCATAAATTCATCGGAAGCGCCGACCGAGATGTTAAAGTTGGACAGGGCCGCCTCATCGCTCTTGGCCAGAATAAACTCCATGATGTCGGGATGATCGGCATTCAATATCCCCATATTGGCCCCCCGGCGCTTCCCCCCCTGCTTCATTACGCCGGTTGCCGCATCAAATACTTTCATAAAAGAGACCGGGCCGGAGGCGACTCCCTTCGTCGAACGCACGATATCGCCTTTCGGTCTGAGATGACTGAATGTAAATCCGGTCCCCCCGCCGGACTGATGGATCAAGGCCATGTTCTTCAGGGAATCGAAAATTTCCACGATCGAATCTTCTACCGGCAGGACAAAACAGGCGGACAACTGGCCCAGGGGCGCCCCGGCATTCATCAAAGTTGGTGTATTGGGCATAAACTCCAGGCGGCTCATCAGGTCGAAGAACTGCTGTTCCAGATCATGAATATCGGCCCCCGGATCGAAGCGGGTCTCTATCGCAGCGATAGTATGGGCTACGCGGTGAAATAACTGGTTGGGAGTCTCTATCAGGTTTCCATCCTGGTCGCGCAGGAGATAGCGGCGTTCCAGGACTTTAAGCGCATTTATCCCCAGCTTCAAATCATCGCGGACGCCCATAATTCCCTTCAGCCGCCGTATCTCGGACCGCTGTTCGCGATAAAGTATATAAGCTTTAGCGGTGGCGGGATAGCCTTGCGACATCAATACCTCTTCCACGATATCCTGAACATTTTCCACTCCGGGAACTGCGCGGGGGAATTTATTCTCCAGGATCTCCACCACCCGGCGGGTCAGCCGGGCAGCCTCCTGGCGGCTTCCGCTTTTTGTTGCTTCCATGGCTTTGGCAATGGCATTCTCGATCTTCCCGGAATCGAAAACCACTACCGAGCCGTCGCGTTTTTTTATCCGGCTTATTCTGGATTCGATCATACGCTATCACCTCTAATATTCATTATATGTCGATCGGCCGTTCCAATTTGAATGGCCGTCGGTACTCAATATTGAATAGAAGAATCGGAACGTTAACCTGAACCTCGGCCGCCCAGCCTGCAATCAAACGGGATTTGTTGTATTATAGTGTTAAGATGGATGTAAGCAATAGCTTATGTAAACGAGTGGCTGTCCTCGGCTCAACTGGTTCAATCGGCCGGCAGGCCCTGGATATTGCGCGCGCCCTGCCGGATAAAATCAAGATCACCGGACTGGCTGCCGGCGATAATCTGGCCCTGCTGGAAGAACAAATTTCGGAATTTAATCCGGAGCTGGTCTACTACCGGGACCGGAGCAACGGTCTTAAAGCCTCCGGCTTTCGTTTGGCCTCTATGGAGGAGATCGCCGCCCATCCCGATGTAGATATCGTCATCGTCGCCACAGCCGGTAAAGCCGGGCTGGACCCGGTGCTGGCGGCAATCCAGGCCAATAAAAGAATCGCTCTTTCAAACAAAGAGCCCCTGGTTATGGCCGGAGAAATCATCCTGGAGCGAATGAAGCAGAGCCAGGCCTGGATACTGCCGGTTGACAGCGAGCACAGCGCTATCTGGCAGTGCCTGGCCGGGGAATCGCTGAAACCGGCCCGCCTGATACTCACCGCCTCCGGGGGGCCTTTTCTGCGTTATACGGCCGGGCAGATGGCCGGGATCAGTGTAGAGCAAGCCCTGGATCACCCCTCCTGGCGCATGGGTAAAAAAATAACCATAGATTCGGCGACCCTTATGAATAAGGGCCTTGAAGTGATCGAAGCCCACTGGCTGTTTGATATGCCTTATGAAAAAATCGATATTCTGGTCCATCCTCAAAGCATCGTCCATTCCATGGTGGAACTGGTTGACGGTTCGATTAAAGCCCAGTTGAGCTGTCCGGATATGCGCCTCCCGATCCAGTTTGCGATTTCCTATCCCGACCGTTTCCCTAACACTACCTTACCTAAACTGGACTGGAAGCAGGTCGGCAGCCTGGTATTCGAGCAGCCTGACTTTAACGTCTTTCCCTGCCTTAAGCTGGCCGTCGAAGCGGGCAAAAAGGGCGGCACCTATCCGGCGGCGCTCTGCGCCGCTGATGAGGTGGCAGTCGACCTTTTTCTCAATAAAAAGATCCCCTTTACCGGCATCTCGGTGCTGATTGAACAGGTGCTGGGAAAACACCGGAGCATCGATCATCCCCGTCTGGAAGAGATACTGGCGGCGGATGCCTGGGCGTGCGAGCAAGCCTTGAGTCTTAGTGGAGGAATCATTTAATGTCGGCCTTCATAGCTATTATAGCTTTTCTTATAATATTGGTAATACTGGTAGTGGCCCATGAGCTGGGACATTTCCTTACCGCCAAATCCCGGGGCGTACAGGTCACAGAATTCGGGATCGGTTTCCCCCCGCGGATCTGGGGCATCAAACGCGGCGAGACCCTTTATTCCGTTAACGCGCTGCCTCTGGGAGGGTTCGTCAAGCTGGCCGGAGAGGAGGACCCCAGGGTCCCCGGAAGTCTCGCCAGCAAAGGCTACGGGACCCGCCTCCTGGTGCTGTCGGCCGGGTCTATTATGAACCTTTTGCTGCCCTTTGTGATCCTTTCGATAGCCTTTATGATTCCTCATAATGTATACGTCTCTCCAGTGGTTATAGAGGAAGTGGCGGAGAATTCGCCGGCTGCCGCCGCCGGGTTGCATCCGGGCGATACTGTGCTCAGCGTTAATGATAATATTATTGCTAACAGCGCCGATCTCCAGCGTCATGTGCAGCTTAACCTTGGCAAGGAAATCGAATTTACGGTCAGGCATGCCGATTCCACGACGGAGACCATCCAGGTAACTCCGCGCTGGAGAACGCCGCCGGGCCAGGGAGCTACCGGAATAGTGATGTCCCGGCCTGCTGAGCCGCCGACTGTCGTCAGCCGCAGCGAGCCTGTCTGGCGGGCTGTGCCGCTGGGAGTTAACGAATGTGTTGAGACTTTAGTTCTGTTCAAGAATGAAATCATACGCTGGTTTATCGGGGCCGCTGCTCCTCAGCTCACCGGACCGGTAGGAATGGCCGAAATAACCGGAGAAGTAGTCCAATCGGGGTTCAGTACCCTGCTCCAGTTTGCCGCCTTCCTCAGCATCAACCTGGGCATCATAAACCTTCTGCCTCTGCCGGCCCTGGACGGCGGCAGGATCGCTTTCGTTCTGCTGGAAATGGTCCGCGGGGGACGGCGGGTCTCTCCCAAAGTCGAAGGGTATATTCACCTGATCGGCTTCATGCTCCTGATCGGCCTGATGGTGCTGGTAACCTACGGCGACATCTTCAACATCATCACCACGGGAAGCGCCCTGCCGGTTCCGTAGGCCGGGGGAGTCAGGAAAAGTAACCCTCGCATGCTCTTTCAGCCGGAGCAGGCTCCGGCATGATAATACACTGGCAGGCAGCCGGGAGTAAATTCGTTTATCAGATTTCCGGAGGTTAAATGATGAAAGTAGTGGCTATTATCGGAAGCCCGCGCAAAAACGGCAATACCGAGCAGCTGGCAGCGCACACCCTGAAAGCTGTCGCCGAAGAAGGAATTGAGACCGAAATCGTCCCTCTGGCCGGTAAGGACATCCGGCCGTGTAATGCCTGTATGGCCTGCACTGACAGCGGAGAGTGTTCCATTAATGACGATCTTCCGCCGGTCTACCGGAAGATGGAAGAGGCTGACGGCATCATTCTAGATC
>JAQULX010000130.1 GCA_028718465.1 Dehalococcoidales bacterium
GGTGGAAAAGCTGGCGGTCCAGCATAGGCCGAAGTTGATTTTCTGCGGAGCCAGCTCTTATCCCCGGATCATTGATTTTGAACGCTTTAAACATATCGCCGACATGGTGGATGCCAGGCTGATAGCGGACATCGCCCATATTGCCGGACTGGTGGCGGCTGGCGTCCATCCGACTCCAGTACCTTATGCCGATCTAATCAGCGGGACTACCCACAAGACCCTGCGGGGGCCGCGGGCCGGGTTTATCGTAGGAAAGAAAGATTATGCTTCCAGAATAGATTCGGCAGTATTCCCCCGAGTACAGGGCGGACCTTTAATGCATACCATCGCTGCCAAGGCAGTGTGTTTTAAAGAAGCTCTCCAACCGGAGTTCGTAAAGTATCAGGAAAGGATTGTAGACAATGCCATGGTGCTGGCGAAGGGGCTGGAGAATGCCGGTTTGCGTTTGGTGTCGGGTGGGACCGATAATCATATGCTGCTGGTTGATCTGACCAGGACAGATGTGACGGGCTGGGAAGCCCAGCAAGCCCTTGAGTCGGTGGGAATCGTGGCTAACCGGAATGCCATCCCCTTTGATCCCCGTCCTCCCAAGATTACCAGCGGTATGAGATTCGGCACTCCCGCAGTGACATCGCGGGGTATGGGTACGGAAGAGATGAAGACAATCGCCGGGTGGATTGTGAAGGTAATTTCGCATATCGGTGATCAAAATGTCCAGAAACAGGTCAGCGAGGAGGTGCTACAAATGTGCCGGCGCTTCCCTGTTCCAGGCATCGATTATTAGGAACGGCTGGTTCAGACCAATCGACAGATGACGGCCTTTTTATACTGACGGAAGTCAGTTACGCTAAAGGTTGTCTTCCTGGAGGAGCCAGGCTCCTTACACCCCGGGATGAAGCAGGATTCCGTAATATTCCCGGCAGCTAGCCGCGGCATCCGTTTTTCCGAAGCCATTCCAGCGCTTTATTGGTATCGCTGGCTACCTTGGCTTTTTCACATTCCCGGATGCGGTATTTGAAGCACCAGTAGGTGAATTCCTTCATCTCACCCAGGTTACTGCGGGCGTTGAGGTGGTATCCCTTTTCCTTGCGGAACTGCTTAAATAGAGCGGACTGGGTACTGCCGTATATCCGGTTGAAGATGTCGTCTTCTTCACCATCTTGTTTCGTCCAGCAGTTGGCGCGCCTTTCCTTACGCACCTCTTCGCGCACAGCCTGAATCAGCGCTTCCTCAACGGTGACTCCGTAGAAGAAGTTCAGATACTGGCGGTATTTGTTGTGCCCGATCAGGTTCTTGAATTCATCACCGGTCAGGGGTATGGGCGGTTTGCTACGAAACAGGAGGGCGAATTTTTCCATCTCCGGCACCTGGCCGTTGACGGTACCGCAAATGCGCTCAGCCAGAAGCAGCCAGTCGAAAGCCTCGCCTTCGATCAGATAGTTGTAATCGCGTCCCTGGATGGTCTCCGTTTCGTCAGTCCAGAGTCCCATGCTCTCCAGAAGAGCGATATACCAGTGTTTCCCCGAAGCAAGCGCTTCCCGGAAGTGATTAATGGCTGCCTGTGAGTTGCTGATCGGAGGCAGGCTACTATTCTGTTGTTCTTGATTTACCTTCTCCATTTTGCCAATCAATGAGCCACAAACTGTTGGAGTACTGATTAGGATATTATTCACCTTTATTTTATCAGGACAGGGAAAGAATTTCATCCCCAAAAGACGGTATCCCCACGCCTGTCCCTTCGCTGCTCCAGGAGAAGAGTGAGTTCAGGACAATAATTAAAGGTTATGGGGGAGAAAGAGATGCCAGATACCGAATTTCGCTGGAAAGATTCCCTATTCGTTAATCTTGAATCATTAAGCGGGATTCTTTTTTTACAAGGAAAGCTTCTGTCTGGAGAGGAAGGCCTGGAACTCTTGAAGCGGCAGCGTATTTAAAATATCTTTTGCCTCGCACCAGCCTCGCCGGGCAGTGCCTGTCCCGAGGTACATATAGTCCAGTTGATCGGTGTGGTGGGAATCGGTGTTGATTATCAGTTTGACACCCATATTCCGCGCCAGGCGGATATGAGTATCCTTGAGGTCGAGACGGCTGGGCATAGAGTTGATTTCCAGGGCGGTGTTATTCCGGACGGCTGCACGACAGACCGCTTCCATATCGACGGCGACCGCGTCCCTCTCACCCAGGAGTCGGCAGGTGGGATGACAGATGACATCCACGAAAGGGTTTTCAATAGCGGTAATTATCCGGGCGGTCATCTGAGCTTCACTCTGGTTCATACTCGAATGGACGGAGGCCAGCACGATATCCAGTTCGGCCAGTACCTCGATGGGCATATCCAGAGCCCCGTTAGCCCGGATATCGACCTCCATTCCAGTAAAGACATGGACCGCATGTCCGGCGCTGTTGAATTCTTTGATAGCCTGAATTTGCTGTTGTATACGCTCTGTGCTCAGTCCGCGGGCAATTCCCAACCCCGCGGAATGGTCGGTGATGGCGATGTATTGATATCCCCGCTCTTCCGCCGCCCCGGCCATTTCCTCCAGAGAGGCAGCGCCATCGCTCCAGACGGTATGCAGGTGCAGGTCGCCCCGGATATCCGCCTGTTCGACCAGCCGGGGCAAGGCGCCCTTCTCGGCAAGCTCTATTTCGCCCTGGCCTTCGCGGATCTCCGGCGGTATGTAATCCAGGCCCTGCCGGCGGTAAAACTCCTCTTCGGAGGCGTATCTTTCAATCTCCCCGGTAACCATATTGGTGATGCCGTATTCGGAGAGGCTCAGGCCGAGGCGTTCGGCCCTTGTTCTGAGGTCGATATTGTGCTGTTTGCTGCCAGTTGAATACTGGAGCAGGGAGCCAAAAGAGGCATGGTCCACCAATCGGAGATCGACCGGGATGCTATTGAAAGCAATTACGCTGGCCCTGGTAGAGCCTTTCTCTATGACTTCATTGATTTGAGGCAGGGTGGTAAAAACCCGGATAATTTCCGCCGGATTATCGGCAGTTCCCATCAGATCGATATCCCCGATGGTATCGCGGAAACGCCGCAGACTGCCGGCAGTGGTCAGGTTTTTCAGACCGGGCAGTCTGGCCAGTCCCTCCATCAGGGAAGCGGCTGCCGGGAGGGCTGTTCCCAGGGGCAGGCGCTGTTCGCTTTTCTTCCTCCGGTAAGCCAGGATCTGGTGCAAAATGTTCTGGGCGGTTTTTTCACCCATGTGAGGAAGCCGGGCGACCCGGCCGTCATCAACCGCTTTTTCCAAATCATCAATTGTGGAAATTCCCAGCTCCCTGATCAGAAGCAGGGCGGTGCGGGGACCGATGCCGGGAACCTCCAGGAGAGTCTCGATGCCCTGGGGAAACTCCTGACGCAGCTTTTCATAATATTCTAACCGGCCGGTGGTGACCAGCTCGGTAAGCTTTTTGGCGATGGCATCGCCAACTCCGGGTATTTCTCTCAGGCGGTCTTCGTCGACCAGCTTCTCAACATCCTCGGAAAGGAATTCGATGGAGCGGGCGGCCTTTTGATAGGCGCGGACCTTGAAAACGCTTTCCCCCTTGATATCCAGGAGGTCGGCGATGTCCTGGAGTACCTTTACTATTTCAAAATTCTTCATGGCGGAAAAACAAATGCGATAATACTTATCTATTTAATATTACCGCATTTAAAGGTCTAATTGTCAGGTACACCCTTATTTTTACAGATTTCCGCGAGGGAGTGTAAAGACATCATGGGATGACATGACAGGGTTGGCGTGATGATTCACCACCATATTTGACCGCGCAGCTTGAGATGCATGAGATATTTCAGGAAGGGATTCATATTTTTCTCATGTTTAATCAGGTTATACTGCATCATGTTCTTGGTTTCCTGGTTGAAGTTGTTGTTAGCCCGGGCTTTCCTGATATTTTCCAGAAGACTCTTTTCACGCTTTAATTGCTGGAGATTCCGCCATTCCTTGTCGGCCAGCTTGTTTTCCACTCCAAACTGCTCGATCCGGGCATTGACATCTTTGAGCGCCAGTTCCAGTTCTTCGTCAGTCATTGCTATCTCACTTACCGCAGCATTTTTTAAATTTTTTACCACTACCGCAGGGGCAGGGATCATTTCGTCCCACGGTCTTGCCGCCTACTTTGGGCGTAACTTTAGAGGCTTTGCCGGCATCGGCTGCCGCTCTTTTGGAGATTGGGGTCGAGACTTCTTTTTCTTCCTCACGGCGGATATTGACACGGAAGATAGTGCGGGCAACATCCTGCTGGATGGTGTCAAGCAAAAGCTGGAATTGTTGGAAGCCCTGGGTCTTATACGCATCCACCGCTTTCATCTGACGGAGGGTCTGCCAGCCGGCTTCCTGGCGCATACCTTCCATGGCAGTCAGGTGTTCAACCCACAGGCTGTCAATGACCCGGAGCATGACCAACCGCTCCAGCAGCCGCATATCCCTGGGACCGATGGCGCGCTCTTTCTCTTCATAAGCCGCACGGGCAGCATCAGTCAGCTTCTTCTCGATAGCCCGGGGGTCCAGTTCGCCCAGCGCCTCAACCGTGACATCTTTGGGAAGAGGGAAGATAGCATTGATATCGGTGATCAGTCCGGGGATATCCCATTCATCGTTGGTGCTGCTGCCGATGCGTTCATCTACCCTGCTTTTGATCTCTTTTTCGACCATGTTCAGGATATTGGCTTTCAGATCGGCCCCGCTGAGGATTTTCCTTCTTTCCCGGTAGATCAACTCGCGGTGTTTATTGACCACGTCGTCATATTCTACCAGGTGTTTACGGATATCAAAATGGTATCCCTCGACTTTGACCTGGGAGTTCTCAATAGACTTGGTGACCATGCCGTTTTCGATGGGGGTGTCATCATCCAGACCCACCATGTTCATAATGCCCTTGATGCGGTCACCGCCGAAACGGCGCATGATATCGTCGTCCAAGGCGACATAGAAACGGGTACTGCCGGGATCTCCCTGGCGGCCTGATCTACCGCGGAGCTGATTATCGATTCGACGGGCTTCATGACGCTCAGTACCGATCACATGCAGTCCGCCCAGTTCCAACACCTTATTATGCCGTTCCTGCCATTCCTGGTGAGCTTTTTCCCATTCCCGGACAACCTGGGGATCGGCATCTGGAGCAGGTTTTTCCGGTTCCCGGCCTCCCAGCACGATATCCACGCCGCGGCCGGCCATATTGGTCGCTACTGTGACAGCCCCCGGCTTGCCGGCTTCGGCAATAACTGTAGCTTCTTTCTCATGGTTCTTGGCGTTGAGTATCTGGAACAGAATTCCTTTCCGTTTGAGTAGTTCGCCCAGCCGCTCGGACTTTTCGATAGAAACCGTGCCTACCAGTATGGGTTGTCCCTTCTTGCTGATCTCTTCGATCTCACGAGCGACTGCATTGAATTTTGCATTCTCGTCTTTATAGATGCGGTCCTGGCAGTCCTCCCGCTGCATCTCTCTGTTGGTGGGGATGACTACCACGTCCAGTTTATAAATCTTATGAAATTCCTCAGCCTCGGTGACGGCGGTACCGGTCATACCGGCCAGTTTATCGTACATCCGGAAGTAGTTCTGGATGGTAATGGTGGCATAGGTCAGACTTTCCTTCTGGACCTTGACTCCTTCCTTGGCTTCGATGGCCTGATGCAGACCTTCGGAGTAGCGACGGCCCAGCATGAGGCGGCCGGTAAACTCATCAACGATAATGATCTCCCCGTCTTTGACTACGTAGTCCTTGTCCCGCTTGAAGAGCACATGGGCTTTAAGGGCACTGTCCAGATAACGGGTTAAAGCATAGTTCTGTGGATCGTAGAGGCTGGGTGATTTAAGCTGACCTTCCCGTCCCAGAATGCCTTCTACTTTGGCGATGCCGTTATCATTGAGGTGGACAGCCCGCTCCTTCTCCTCTACTTCGTAATCGTCCGGGGTCAGGCGAGATGCCAGGCGAGAAAATCGCTGGTAATGTTCGCTGGACTCCTCAGCCGTGCCGCTGATGATTAAAGGGGTCCGGGCTTCATCAATGAGGAGGTTGTCCACCTCATCCACGATACCGTAGTTAAGCGGCCTTTGCACACATTGCCTGAGGTCGATAACCATGTTGTCGCGCAGGTAATCAAAGCCGAATTCGGCGCTGGTGCCATAGGTAATATCGACCTGGTAGGCCTCCTGGCGAGTGATCCGCCGGAAGTGCTTCCAGTGCTCCTCTCCCTCGTTGTAGTCCGGATCGAATAGCCGGGCTGGATTATGCTCATCGGGAGTCTGCATCGGGTAAATGGAAGCTACCCTGATTCCCAGAGCATGATAAACCGGCCCCATCCAATAGGGGTCGCGGCGGGCCAGATAATCGTTGACAGTGATCAGGTGAGCGCCGCGCCCGGTCAGGGAATTTAAATAAAGAGGACAGGTAGCTACCAGGGTCTTGCCTTCACCGGTCTTCATCTCGGCTATTTTGCCCTGGTGGAGTACGATGCCGCCGATCAACTGGACATCGAAATGGCGCTGGCGGATAGTACGTTTGGCAGCTTCCCGGACAGCCGCGAAGGCCTCGGGAAGGAGATCATCCAGAATACGTTTCTCTGCTTCTTTAAGCTCGGCTTCCCGTTTTTCCAGTTGAGATTCCAGGTTCTTGCACTCGTGGGCGTAGTCTTCTTGCTGATAAGGGTCGAGGGCATCGGCCTCGCACTGGCGCTTTCCCGCCAGTTCCCGCCGGGTTTCTTCAACGGCCTCCCTGGCTTGCAAGGTTGCTTCCTGAACGCGGGACCGAAACTCGCCGGTCTTGGCGCGCAGTTCGCTATCACTCAAGCACTCAAAATCGGGTTCCAGATCGTTGATTCTATTTATAACCGGCTTCAGCCGGTCAATTTCTTTTTCGTTGGAGTCCAGAAGCCCTCCGAATAACCTTTTAAACATCCACATCACCTTCCACTAGTTGCCTGGCTTCCTCCGCCAGGGACGCCGGGACCATGACCCGGTATTCACCCAGACCGTCCACAACAAATACATGTACGGAGGGCGCAGCCGCAGATTTCAGCAGGGCGGGAATGCCGCTGCTTTCCAGCTTGGCCTTGACCACCTGGGCTTCAGCCTCTCCGTGGGCGAGATAAATTTCAACTAACTTCTCTTCTCTTTCCGGGCTCAAACCAGCTTACTCTTGCTTCCTTTATTCAAACATGGCGCCGATCGACATGCCGGTATGAATGCGGTGAATGGCTTCTCCCAGCAAGGGGGCCATGCTCAATACTTTAATCTTGTCAACCTTCTTGGCTCCCAGCGGAATAGTGTCCGTAACCACTATTTCCTGGACAGGGCTTCCGTTGATCCTCTGAATAGCCGGTCCGGAAAGAACCGGATGGGTACAGCAGGAATAGACTCCCTGTACTCCTCTTTCCAGCAGGGTATTGACCACGTTCACA